>JAQUEL010000034.1 GCA_028685295.1 bacterium | reverse complement strand
AAATATTGACTTTAATCCTCCGATCTGCTATTTATCAGGTATAAACGATAAATATAAGATCGGCTGAACGAGCCTGTGCCCGGCCATGTATAGAATAAGATGCAATTCCGATAAAAAGGGGACGCTGGGCCGAAAATGCCTGCGGCCGGATCGTCCATTACTGATCGTGAGGAACCGTTGGAAGCCGATGATCTATTCCAAGGGGTAAAAGGGTAGTGGAGATCAAAATGAACGTTCTCAAGCCCAAAGTAGCCATAGCCATGAGCGGAGGAGTGGATTCTTCCGTGGCCGCCGCCTTGCTGCTCGAGCAGGGTTATGAGGTCGTCGGCATCACTATGCAGCTCTGGCCCAGAGCTGAAGAATACGAGCGTCCCGGCGATACGGCCGCTTGCTGCTCTCTGTCGGCCGTGGAGGATGCCCGCCGGGTAGCGGCACACCTGGGTATTTCACACTATCTGCTCAACCTCCGAGATATATTCGAGGCCGAGGTTATCGATAATTTCTGCTGTGAATACGTACACGGGCGCACTCCTAATCCTTGCATCAGGTGCAATCAGAAGATCAAATTTGAGGCTCTGTTGCGCCGAGTAGAAGAGATAGATGCCGATTATTTGGCTACCGGTCATTATGCTCGCCTGGAGTTTGACCGGACTCGCGCCAGATATATTATCAGGCGCGGCCTGGACGAACGCAAGGATCAGTCCTACTTTCTCTACGCCATGACCCAGAAGCAGATCGCCCGGACTTTGATGCCGCTGGGCGGTCTGACCAAGGAGAGGACGCGGGAACTGGCCGCTTATTACGGTTTACCTGTAGCCACCAAAGCCGAAAGCCAGGAGATCTGCTTTATACCGGATAACGATTATGCTGCCTTCGTTGCTCAAAGGGATCCTGCTGCAGTCATGCCGGGAGATATCGTAGATACGGCAGGAAGAGTGTTGGGGCGGCACCAGGGCATTATCCGTTATACCGTAGGCCAGAGAAGAGGTCTGGGCATTGCCTCAGACCGCCCGCTCTATGTAGTGGATATAGACGCGGGGAACAACCGCGTGGTAATAGGCCCGGAGGAGGAGCTTTTTCGCCATTGCCTGACGGTAACGGAGATCAATTGGGTGGCGTTGTCCGATCTGGAAAACCGCCGTGAGGCAGAGGTGGCTCTGCGCTATCGTATGCAGGCGGCCCCGGCAGTGATAGAACCCTCAGAAGGCAGGCAGGTAGCAATAACCTTTGCAGAGCCGCAGCGTGCCGTTACTCCAGGCCAGTCGGCCGTCTTTTACCATGGCGATACGGTGCTGGGCGGAGGCATTATCGTAAAATCCTTTTAAAATGTAAATATCTGGTATACTTTAGAAATGAAGAGTTTTAACGCAAAGAAACGATTTTTTATAAATATCTTCAAAGAGATGCTTCATATCGTTGAAGCACCTTCTGCATATCCGCTTATGGCATTGTGCGGGCAGAGCAGTGCAGCACATAATAAAGCGGATATGTATATGGACCACAAAGAAAGGATAAGATATACGCCCCATTATCATAGCCACTTCTGTTTTTATTACGTGCCGAAAGGAAAATGCTACATCAATATCGAGGGCAGGAGGATCTATGTTGCGGAGAAGAGTATGATTATTTTGCAGCCGCATCAACTCCATGAAGTGCGCTCTATCAAAGGCACACCGTTTCAGATGCTGTGGGCTTCCATAGATGTACTTTACTGCCGTATCCATATGTCGGAATTCTTGCCGAACAAAGGGCCGGTCGTTCTCTTCGGCCTTGATTTATCCGGAAGCAGTGAGGCAAAGTATCTACTGGAAAGAGTAACGGAGGAATTGCAGAGTAAAGAGCATCTGTATAAGCAGGCCGTGGGCAAGCTGATGGCTCAATTTTTCATAGTCTTGCTGCGTAATGTGAAGTCGCTGACTGAGGAACGGGACAGATGGTCCAAGATGGTTGTCAAAGATATCATGAAATATGTCGAGGAGAGATATGTCGAACGTATCGCTCTTGATGATCTGGCGGCTTTCGTTTCTCTGAGCCCATCGTATCTATCCTCTCTATTTAAAAGAATAACCGGCACCAGCGTAGTAAGTTACATAAATAGTATCCGGGTCGAGAAGGCAAAAGAGCTGCTTAATGATTCTAAGCTTCGTATAAATGATGTTGCTGAAAGAGTCGGTTTTGAGGATACTTACTATTTCAGCCGTATTTTCAAAAAGCTGGAAGGGCTCTCTCCGCTGCATTACAGAAATGCGTTGAAGAAGATATCAAAATAATCCATCGATCTTAAATTTATCTATTTTAATCACATAATAATAAAGTTAAGATAATTGCAGGCAATAGCAGGATGTGGTTTTTCTCGCTGATAGAAGAACAAAGAGGTCTCTTCTTGTTTAGTCTGCCGGAAACCAACAATCCAGATGGAGGTATGGAGATGAAAAAAAGCGTTCAGGATATACCCGCCATTGCAGGCGGCAACCCGACCAAGACGGTGCCGTACGGCACACGGACCCGCTACGGGAAAGAAGAGTTAAAGCAACTGAAGGAGGTAATCGATAAGGGAACGTTGTTCTATGTTTACGGCAATAAAGTCAAAGACCTGGAACGAAGGATTGCCGGATTGACCGGTACCGAATACGCTGTAGCAGCCAGCAGCGGTACATCAAGCATTCATGCCGCTATGATTGCGCTGGGAATTTCTCCCGGCGACGAAATTATCACAGCCCCCATTACCGATATGGGATCTCTGATACCTATTCTATATCAGGGCGCCGTGCCTGTCTTTGCGGATATTTGTCCGCATTCATACACGCTGTCGCCACAGTCGGTCGAAGAGCGTATCACAGATAGGACTCGGGCTGTGCTGGCGATTCATTTGTGGGGGAATGCTTGCGATTTGGCAGCGTTGAAAGCGATATGTCTTCGCCATAACCTGTTCCTGATTGAGGATTGTGCCCAAGCCTGGGGATGCACTTACAAAGGACGTTCCGTTGGAGCTATCGGTAACATCGGATGTTTCAGCATGAATGAGTCCAAACATATTTCATGCGGTGAAGGTGGGGTAACTGTTGCTGGTGACAAGGATATAGCCAGGCGTTTGAGACTAGCCACGGATAAGTGCTATGATCGCGAGTCCGGCGCCGCCTTTCGTGATCCCTCTTTTCTGGCTAATAACTATCGTATGTCCGAGCTTCAGGCAGCCATAGCGTTGGCCCAGTTGGATAAACTTGCCGGGATAGTAGAGCGACGCCGCTGGTGGGGCACGGAGCTGAGCAGCAGGCTGCACGACCTGGAAGGGATAACACTCCCCCAACCTACTTCCGGTTGCGACCCTACCTGGTGGTTTTACATGCTGCGTGTCAAGCCCGAGAAGCTGGGGTGCAATGCCGATGAGTATGCCGCAGCTCTTAAAGCCGAGGGTCTAGGAGCCACTGCGCATTATATAGGGCGCTGTGTCTATGAGTATCTTGTCTTCACCAGGCATAGCGCCTTTGAGCGTAGCGGGCATCCCTATGAAAAATATGACTATCATACCGGGCTATGCCCGATAGCGGAAAAAGTGCTGGAAACAGGAGTGGTTTTGCCCGTCAGCGAAGCTTTCACCGATATCGACCTGGAGGAAACAGCAGAAGCGATTTGCCGCGTCACCCGCTGGTTCATGGGCAAAGCGTAGGCTTATACTGCCTGGAACCGACTTGATAATGGCAGAACATGTGGCAAAGGAGGAATTATTCATGCCCGATCCATTGATATTCGATTGCTGGGCTTCCTACGGGCCCCATCCCGGTAAAGATGAAGCAGAGCGCTGGCGGTTGGACCACCTGCTGGAGGATATGGATTTTTACGGTTTGGCCGGGGCTTTGGTCCGGCATGAACAGAGTGCATACTATGACGCCATGTACTGCAACCGCAGGCTGGTCAAAGAGATAGCACCGTACCGCGACCGTCTGTACCCATGCTGGGCCGTCCTGCCGCACCAGAGCGGCGATTTTCCCGATTTGCAAAGCCTTGCTGAGCAGATGCGGCAGGAAGATATCCGTGCCGTCCATCTTCAGCCGGCCAGAAACGCCTATCCCATCCATGCAGATGTGCTCAGACCGCTGGCAGAGGAATTGACTAATCACCGCTGCCTGATAGCGGTAACTTTAACAGACCTGGGCACTAATTATCAGTCGGCAGTGGACTTTTGTCGCATATTCAACCGCTGTCCGGTTCTTATCGCCGAATCCCACTGGTCGCAATGGCGGCTGATGACGGCCATTATGGATGCCTGCTCCAATGCGCATATGGAGCTGCATAATTTCCAGGGCAACAGAGCTTTGGAATGGTTCAGTCAAAGATACGGCATAAAGCGGCTGTTGTTCGGCTCCGGCCTGCTGAAGCGCTCTGCCGGAGCAGCCCGGGGTTATGTGGACTGGACTCTGCTGCAGGAGAAAGAGATATCCGCCTTTGCCGGCGGCAACCTGAAAAGCCTGCTTGGTCAGGGGCCGTCAAGTGTACCCCGACTTAGCGAAGATGCGGATGAAACCATTCAGTGTGCCCGCAGCGGCAGGCCTTTATCCGTAACTGTGCTGGATGCGCACAGCCACGTTCTCCACGACGGACTGAACGGCGCCGGTGCAGCCTATCCCATGCCGGGTGGAGATGCTGAGCATATGCTGGAGCTTAATCGCCGTATGGGAGTGACGGCTGTCGCCATGATGTCATGGAACGGAACCGTGAGCATGGATGTGGTGGACGGGAACAAGTTGATTGAAGAGCTTGTTCAAAGATACCCGAAAGAAATAATCGGCGTGTCGTGTTGCGATCCCACCCATCAAACAGCGGCAGAGATAGAAGAAACTTGCCGCCATCTGCATCAGAGAAGAGGCTTTCGCGGCCTGAAGCCGTATTATACCAATAATTTGTCCTATGCCGATCCCCGGTATAAGCCCTATTGGGATTTCTGCAACCAGCATGGGCTCTATGCCCTGCTCCATGTGGCCCCCGCTGCCGGCGGCCTCCAGGCAGTGAAAGAGCTGGCAGAGCGCTATCCTGAGGCTATCTTTATCATCGCCCATACTGGGCAGTCATGGGTCTTTGCCAGGGAGGCAGCGGCGATAATCCGGACTTATCCCAACGTTATGGCCGAACTGACCTATACAGGCATTCCCAACGGCCTGATAGAATGGCTTTGCAGCGCCATAGGCGCCGGCAGATTACTGTTCGGCAGCGATGCACCTATGCGGGACCCTCGGCCGCAACTGGGCTGGTGCGTTTACACCCGGCTCTCCGCCACAGAAAAGAAGCAGATGCTGGGAGGCAATTTTGCCGGAATATTGAGAAGAGGAGAACTATCGAAGTGCCCATTACCAATATAGAAAAACTAGAAGAGATACTGAGCAGACCTTCAGAAGAATTGATAAATACCATGACTGCACTGGAAGGAGATATCGTCATCCTGGGTGTCGGCGGCAAGATAGGCCCGAGCCTGGCCCGAATGGCTAAACGAGCTACAGATGCGGCCGGGAAAAAGCGCAGAGTCATCGGCGTTTCCCGATTTACCGACGGCAATCTGGAGGCTGAGCTGCAATCAGCCGGCATAGAGACTATCCGTTGTGATCTTCTGGAGAGAAGAGAGCTTGAAGCCCTGCCCGATGCTCCCAATGTCGTCTTCATGGCCGGGATGAAGTTCGGTTCATCAGAGAACCATTCCCTGACCTGGGCGCTGAACAGCTACCTGCCCGGAGAGGTTTGCCAAAAATACAGCCGCAGCCGCATCGTAATCTTCTCCACCGGCAATATTTATGGACTGACCCCGCTGGCCTATGGCGGAGCCGTGGAAACAGATATCCCCAATCCCATAGGCGAGTACGCTGTCAGCGCTTTGGGCCGAGAGAGAATATTCGAGCATTTTAGCCGGACTTCAGGCCTGCTTGCGGCTATCTGCCGTCTGAATTATGCCGCCGAATTACGCTATGGTGTTTTGGTGGATATAGCTGAAAAGGTGATGAAAGGAGAGGCCGTCGATCTCTCCATGGGCAACGCCAACGTTATCTTTCAGGGCGATGCCAACAACATAATCTTAAGAACGTTCGAGCATGTCTCATCTCCACCCTTTATCATCAACATCACCGGCCCCGAGACGCTTAGCGTGCGACGGGTGGCTGAACAATTCGGACAGCTTATGAACAAAGAGGTCAAATTCTGCGGCACTGAATCGGCAGACGGTATTCTCAATAACAGCCAGCTCAGTCATAGTCTGTTCGGCTATCCCAGGGTAAGCATCTATCAGTTGATAACCTGGACGGCGGGCTGGATAATGCAAGGTGGGGTTAGACTGGGAAAGTCGACTCATTTTGAAACCAGACACGGCCAATACTAACAGCTGTTCAAGGTATTGCCAGCTGTTGCTGCCAAAGATGAAAAAGAGCAGCAGACTCAGGAGTGCTTGCATGGAGAACCTAAAGCCGATAATTAACAATCAACAACCAACAATAGCATCCGCAGGGCATACTGTTAATCCCATAATTCAGCGCATTTTGCAAAGGGGTATCGTTATTCCTGCCAGCCCGCTGGCTTTGACTAAAGAGCGTAAGCTTGATGAACGCCGCCAAAGAGCCCTGTGCAGATACTATATTGCTGCCGGCTCTGGTGGGCTGGCGGTAGGAGTTCACACTACTCAATTTGCTATACGGGACCCCAAAATAGGGCTATATCAGCCTGTGCTGGAGATTGCCGCCGAAGAGATGTCCCGGGCAGATAATAATAGGGCAGAGCCGCTGGTCAGAATAGCCGGTATTTGCGGGAATACCGGACAAGCTGTTAGAGAGGCGGAACAGGCTCGTAATCTGGGATATAATGCCGGTCTTCTTAGCCTGGCCGCTATGAAAGATGCTACAGAAGAAGAGCTTATTATCCATTGTAAACGCATAGCTATAGAGATACCGCTGATAGGCTTCTATTTACAGCCTGCGGTAGGAGGCAGAGAATTGGGATACAGCTTCTGGCGGCGATTTGCAGAGATAAAGAATGTAGCCGCCATAAAGATGGCTCCGTTCAACCGCTATAAGACTTTAGACGTAGTCAGGGCTGTGGTGGAGGCAGGCCGGGACGACATCGCTCTCTACACCGGCAACGATGATAATATTCTGATGGATCTGCTTACTCCTTACCGGTTTATGGTCAACGGTATCCCGGTAGAGAGAAGGATAAGCGGCGGTTTGCTGGGGCACTGGTCGGTATGGACGAAGAGAGCGGTGGAGCTGCTGAAAGAATGTCGTAATATAGTATCAGGCGGCGGAGATGTGCCGGTAGAACTGATGTGCAGGAGCATTGAAATTACGGATGCCAATGCCGCCTTCTTCGATGCCGCCAACAGATTTACCGGCTGTATAGCAGGGCTTCATGAAGTATTGCGTCGGCAAGGGCTGCTTGAAGGAATCTGGTGTCTTGACCTGAAAGAAAAGCTAAGTCCGGGACAGAAGGAAGAGATAGACAGGGTTTATAAAGCCTACCCACATTTGAATGATGATGCTTTTGTGAGAGAGCATTTACATAAATGGCTAAGCGATTAGTCTGATTGAATATGGAGGAGCTGACCATGTATACATATCCACAGGAATTACCGGCGTTTCCTTACGAGGATAAGCTTTCCCGGTTGCTGATACCATGCGGTTCTGCTGTGGCGGCAGATGCCCGCTCGCTTTATCTTGATCTGGCGGAAACCATCATTGACCGGGCCCTGGCCTGGCTGGATGATAACGGTGTTATCATTGATCCGGTCGAAGGACATGATAACCGCTGGCTGGGGGGAACCGCGGCCCGCTTCGTATGCCCGGCCGCCATTCTGCTCAGAGAGAGAGAACGGACAGACCTGCTGGAGCCGGCCTCCAGAGCGCTGTCACAACTGACAGGAGGCATACTGAAACGGGCCGTAACAGGAGAGGAGCCCCGTCCGGCAGTGCTGGCTCTGGTCATCAAAGAGCTGGTTATTGCTTATGGCATTCTGCGTGATTATGCGGGGAACGACCAAGCCGAGATGTGGCGCGAAGCTCTGACCGCCATCGATCCCGATATCGCTTACAATGTTACACCGGATCTGATGGCTGGAAAGCGCCCCAATAATTACGGCCCTTCTGCATGCGTTGGCGAGTGGCTGCGTTCCCGTTTCGGACTGGCTGATGAGCACAGTTGGATCGAGCGCCAGCTTAGCTTGCAGATGCCTTATTTTACCGAGTTAGGCATGTACCGGGATCCTGGCGATCCTCATCTCTACGATTTTGCCGTGCGCCACAATCTGAGCGAATTGCTGCAATACGGCTATGACGGGTCCATGCATGATTCTTTGCAGGAGTTGTTGCGGCGGGCAGGCCTGGTCACGCTGCAGATGCTTTCACCTTGCGGCTATGCTCCCTTCGGTGGACGATCCAATCTCCATCTTCATAATGAAGCTATGCTTGCATATATCTGCGAATATCAGGCTCTGCAGTATATGAAACAGGGGCATCCGGAGGCGGCTGGTTGTTTCAGAGAGGCGGCTATGCGTTCAATCCAGGCTGTTGTTCCTTATGCTAAAGCCGATCCGCTGCGCTATATAAAGAACTCTTTCGGTCCATCGACCAGGCACGGCAAGGATAAAGGTTACGGGGAGTATGCTGTCTACGCTCTGCTGTCCGCTTCACTTTTTGCTCGGACAGCCTTACTGGCCGATAACAATATTAAATCAAGCGAAGCAGCAGCAGCTTCTCAGGGCTGCCTCTTGAATATGTGGCCTGCTTTCCATAAAGTATTTGCTACCTGCGGCCATACTCAGGTGGTTGTGGATACTCGCTGCCAAAAGGGATATGATGCTACCGGGCTGGGGCGTTTGCAACATAAGGGAGCTCCGCCGGATCTGGCCTTATCCATGGGCATAGCCGCTGAACCGAATTATCATGTTCACGAAGCCCTGACCGGGCGGGCTGCAGCCATAGGTCCCTGCTGGCGGCTGATGTCAGGAGAATGGCTGTCACTGGCCGCTATGAGCGAGGCTATCGAGGATGTAACCTTTACCGAAAAGAGGGTTTCACCACAGGAAGTAGAGTGGAGTCTGACATGGAGTATCAATTCTGCTGATACTGTGGCCGCGGCCAATCAGATTTCTGCAATAACTCAGTTTTATAAGCTTACCCCAGGGCATCTCTATATACGTACAGCCGTCAGCGGCTATTATGATCGCCTGGGTCTGGAGGTGCCTTGCCTGGCGGATAATGGAGCCGAAGAGGCGCAAACCCGGCTTTGGGAACAAGGGCTCTCGGTCGTATTCAAAGGCTGGATATTCAAAGCAGAGATGCCCGAGGCGGAGGCTTGCGTAGTGGAAGACGGTCTTTATGCCAACCGAAGCGCGCGCTATCGTTTAGTCCGACTGGAGACTGCGGCACCTGTTTTTGAAGCTATCCTCTCCATAAGTCCTGAGTGCGAAGGGAACGTAATTGATTAATCTGCAGCCCGGTCATATCTTTCATGTCTGCTGCGATGAGTTGCAGAATATCCAGCTTGCAAAGGCTCTCGAGAGGCTGCTTCGATATCTGCAGGATTTCCTGCTGAAGAATGGTGGCCTGGATGATGAGCTTATATGCAAACTAATCAAATAATTCATCGAAATTCTACCACACAAGCTAAGGTTCAGCCTGGAAAAAGTGCGCAGTCCAATCAGTAAGGCTGCCTGATGATGTCCTTATTATTGATTATTTCAAGGTTCTATGGCTTTACGTCTTCTGCGAAACTCATATCTTTAATAAAAGCTCTGCTTTCTGCCGATTTAATCTTTCCATAATGGATTGTCATTTTAGGAAGGAATATTTCATAATAGTGTCGAAGTATACTTTGGGAATAAGAACAATATGAACCTAAAATGGCGCTATTTTAAAGGAGGTCATTAAACATGAAGAGGCAATTGAAAATGAAGAGAGAGGGGTTTACGCTTATCGAATTGCTGGTAGTTATTGCGATCATTGCAATCCTTGCAGCTATTCTCTTCCCGGTCTTCGGCAGGGCCAGAGAGAACGCCAGAAAGGCTACCTGTCAGAGCAACCTGAAGCAGCTTGGACTGGCTTTCAGCATGTATGCCCAGGATTGGGATGAGGTGCTTCCTCCCAAGATCTCAACGCCGGCTACCCCCTGGAACAAGCTGGTAAGCTCATATACGGGAAACAATAATGGTATTCTGGTATGTCCTTCCAGCAACCTGACGGTGGGGTATCATAGATCGTATGCTATGGTAGACAACAATGCTGGACATATCGGATCCGTAGGGAAGGCTATGACGGATATTCCGTTGCCGGCTGCAACAATTCTTCTGGCGGAATCATGGATAAAGTCCAGCCAGTATATAGGAACTAACGGCGGCGGTTATTTATATTGCGTATCTGACAGTAATTCCAAGATGGGCACCAGTGCTTCTCTGCATGCCGGCACGAGTTCCTCCAACTATCTCTTTGTCGATGGTCATGTCAAGTTTATGGAGTATCGTAAAACTACGGCCACTCCTTATACCGGAAGCTCCGGTCCCTATGCTCCAACCGGCATGTGGTGTGTCGATCCGGACTGCCCGGGACGATCGGGCCTGTAGGACTATTTTGTAGTAAGAGGGATGTGAGGCATTCTATGCAACGGTTAAAGATTTGCGCCGTGTTTTTTTTATCGTCGATGATTATTCTATCGGCGTTAGCAGCAGCTGCATCGGCGGATGAGCGCATCATTGGAGTGCCTTTGGTCAATGCCCTGCCGGTGATTGATGGTACGGTTGATGAAAAAGAGTGGAGCCATGCTGCAGCAATATGTGGTTTTACACAGATAAACGGTGGAACTATCTCTGATCAGGCTACGGTGGCTTTCATGTCTTATGACCGGCAGGGTATATATATAGCCTTCAGATGTTATGACAATGAGACTATCGACCTGCCGCCTCGGAATCCCTGGTATGACGACAACAGTGTCGAGGTTGCTTTGCGGGTTCCCGGCGGCGCCGTATATAGATTTATCGGAATGGTCAACAGCAAGGTGATAACCGCCGGGGGAACCAGTGGTTGGTCCGGCAGGGTATCTTTTGCAGCTCGTAGAACGGACTTTGGCTGGGAAGCAGAGTATATGATACCATTTGATCAATTAGGCGGCATCTCTGTAACCTCCGGTGATATATGGAGTTTCAATCTGGGTCGGTACTGCACCAAGACGCAGGGAAAAACACGGCGCTATTCTCTTGGAGCCGTTAAGAGCCATGCTATACCCGATTCATCTGCATTTTACCGCTTGCTGTTCACTCGAAGCGAGGGGATACGTGTATTATCGCTGGGCGATGTACGGGGCGGCGTGCTGGAACTATCGGGCAAAGCGCTTGTACCGGTATCTCTCGATATAAAGCTGAGCAAGAATGAAAAAACACTCTTCACAAAAAAGGTGGATCTGAACGCTGGTGACTTTGAAAAAATACCGGCAGGCGATATTCCGGATTTCGACAGATACAATCTGAATATAATCGGAAAGATCGGCACACGAGAGATCTTTAATTATTTGCAAGCTGTCAAAAAAGAAAACCGGATATTTGTTCGTCTTACCCGATGCGATGAGAAAGAATTTCAGAAGACCGTTGATATATGGGTACCGGCAGCAATAAAGGCTTCCAAAGCTAAATTAAGCTTGGCACCGGTAGGCTCCGATAAAACGGTAGAAGAATACATAGTTCCCTTAACGCTTAAAGGGGACGTATACCATGGCACAGGCAGGTTAATCAATGCCGGCTGTCGCCCGGGGAAGTATCATCTTTTTGCCGGGGCGCTGGACAAGCAAGATCGACTGTTGATGCAAGAAAAATTCTCTGTAAGCGTGGCCAATCCTGATGATTGGTCCGGAAGCAGAGCCGGCATAACAGACAAGGTTCTTCCCCCTTATACTCCTTTGCTCAGGGAAGGCGGAGCTTTAAGGGTTCTTAACAGAAGTTATGCTTTTGCAGATAGTGGTCTTCCCAGGAGCATTAAAGCTGCAGGGAAAGAGTTGCTGTTCGCTCCGGTAGAGATGAAGATATCCGGTGTATCTTCATCAGATACCGTTTTTGCCAGGTCTGTCGTTATGGAAAAGCCGGAGCGTTATATACAGCTAGGCAAGCATAACGGCGGCAAGTTATCCTGCGAAATAAAGACTACTCTGGAATATGACGGAATGAGCCGTTATGATGTCAGGTTGGTTCCTGCCGGCAAAGGAGTTCCCCTGCAGAAACTCAGCCTGGAGATCCCTTTTAAGGCGGAACATGCCGGTCTTTTACATTACTGGCCAGGGGCATCCGGTTCAGGTGAATTGAAGGCTGCCTGGGCGAGTGCTTTTAAATGGATTCTTCATTTAGGTGATGAAGAGCGCGGCTTGACATGGTTTATGGAATCGGACGAGGCTTTTAATCTTCTCCATACCGGTCGGGCCATCGAGATCATACCTGATGGACAAAGAGTTCTGTTAAGAATAAACATTATCGATCATCCTATAGCTCTGGAAGGTCCTGTTGCGTTTACCTTCGGGCTGCAAGCTACGCCGTTACGTAAGACAACTGTCGCCGGATGGCTTGAAGATAGGATATGTCACCATGCCTTCTATGGTATGGAGAATAAGGGCTATGCACAACCGGGCTCTCTTTTCAAACCGTCGGCGAATGAAAGTATGCTGGAAGCAGCAGAGAAGAACGGCTATAAGACATTGGTATTTCATGAGAGCTGGACAGAGATACAAAGCTATGGGGATACAGCTGAAGAAGAGGGCCTCAAAAGATTGGTAAAGGCTGTACATGACCGTAAAATGAAGATGATGCTTTACTTCGGCTTTGAGCTGTCGGACCTGGCTCCGGAATACGCTGCTTATCGCAATGAAGTAATACGTCCGAATGAAACCGTTTACGCAAGGCGTGTTCCTTCGCAAAAAGCATACAAGGCCTGTTATAATTCCATATGGAGCAACTTCCTGGTTGATGCTATATCCAAGGCCTTGAAAAAATATGATGTTGACGGTGTCTATCTGGATTCCACGGCGGTGCCTTTCCCTTGTGACAAGCTTATTCACGGCTGTGGATACGTAAATGACAGAGGGCAGTTGCGGCAGACAGCTCCCATATTTGCCGTCAGAGAGATGATGAAGCGTATATATGCGTTGAATGTGGCGGCTCGGGCCGATGAGGCCTTTGTCGATGTACACCAATCAGGCTGTCTTGTAACTCCGGTAATGGCCTTTGCCTCCTCTTACTGGGATGGAGAGCAGATTGCAGGACGCCTTCAGTCACGAGGCAAGGTCCCGTTTAAAAATATAATGTCATTACCGGCTTTTCGTGCTGAATTCATGGGAAAGAATATCGGATTGCCGGCACAACTGATAGCCTATAACGCCCGGGAAGGCATGGCGATCTCTCTTTTGCACGATGTAACCGTCAGGCCTCAGAATGTCGGCTCTAAATGGTACGGCGCTATATGGAAGATATTTGCCGATTTCGGCGCGCAAAGCTCACGCTGGATTCCATACTGGCTTTCAGGCGATTACGTGGCTATCGAGCATCCGGATGCTTATGCCAGTCTTTATGTGAAGGATTCCAAAGTGCTGATGGTGCTATCCAATTTTGGCAATCCGGGAGAGATTACTGTGGAGCTAAAAGGTAAAGCGTATGGCTTTACTCCCCGGCGCATTCACAATGTACTTACCGGCGCCGGGGCTACAGTTAGTAATAATCTTTTTAAAACCTATCTGGAAGAGGCTGATTTTGCTCTCTTTGTTATTGAGTAGGGGGTACGACATGCGCAGAATTTTAACGATTATGGCGGGGATTTGCCTGGTATCTTTGCTGGGTTTCTATTCCGTGTCTGCAGATAGTACATGGCTAGGATCAAAAATCGGCTTGACGAACGATGTCATGTCACCCTGGACAGCATTGCAGACTAACGTAGATTCAACCTGCATAAATGTTAAAGCCTGGGCACGGCAGTATAGTTTTACCGATAGCGTAATTCCCTGCCGAATTGTTACGGCTGGCCGCAGTATTCTCTCACGGCCGATAGATTTGCAGGTGGTGGTAGAGGGAGAGCGTCAACGTCTCAGCGGGGCAAAAGTTACCATAACAAGAAAAACTCCCTCTTCTGTTTCATTGTCGTCGGAATCCCAATCCAGGGTTTTACGGCTGACAGGTAAGGCCGATATTCATTATGACGGCCTTATCTGGATAAAGCTTACTATCTCTCCTAAAAGAGCACTGACGCTGGATAAAGTTACGCTCGATATACCGGTAAAAAACGAAATTGCCGAGCTGTACAATTTCTGGCCCAAGGCCGGCAGATCAATTCCGCCTAAAGGGATAGCCGCTCCATATACGGGATTGGCCTGGATAGGCTGGGAAGAGGGCGGCATAAGCTGGATGGCGGAATCCGATCAGCATTGGTACAATGTTAATAAAAACCGGGCGATAGAAGTGATTCCTGGTAAAAAAGAGACTCTTCTCCGAATAAGGATGATAGATCAGGCATTCTCTCCTAATCAGCCGGTTACATATTCCTTTGGGCTGCAAGCTACGCCTGTCAAGCCGATACCTGCAGACAGGCATAAAAAAATGATACATTGTGCCTTCTATAACATGGAAAAAATGCCGGCCGCTGTGAATCTTACATATCCTGCTTCAGGCAACATCGATCCGATGTCAGGCGAAGCGGTCATAAAGTGCAGGCCCGAATTTGAGTTGAACCCTGTAATAAATCGAGATACGCCCAGATGGTCTTACTGTCGGGAGCTATTTGCCGTAGTTCTGCGTAATGGGGACGTTGCCAGATTATACTGGAATGTAGATGACCGGGGGCTGCGGTATGAAGTATATAGAAACGGAGCGCCGATTCTTGTTATTAACGGCAGGAAAAAGCTGGAGAGAAATCGGTACCATGAAATAAAGCTTTCCTGGGGGGAGAAGATTGAAATTCAGATTGACGGCAGCTCTGCCGGAGAGAAGAGCGGGTTCAAGGGGCTCTTCGATTCTGAAATCTCTCTTGGAAAAGGGCGGATAATGCTGGGAACTCATCCCTTTGATTTTATGTCCTCCTACTGCAACGGTGGCTTTATAGTAACACGGCTGGCACTGCATGCCGGAAACGGCAAATTGCTGCTGGATGACGATTTCAGCAATATTTTACAGGCAGATGACAGCAGCCAAACGGCTGCGGGCGGGCTTCTCAGCCAGGGAGGGGCCTTTGTGAACACCTCTGTAGGAACCGGCGTGCGTTTGTACCAAACTGATGTTGAGATCAGTGTTCTCGATAGAGTGGCGGAAATGGGTGTCGATACCATTATCTTCCACCAGAACTGGGCGGATATTCAAAGCTATCCCCGTGCTTCAAAGCCGGAGCTCCTTGATAATCTGGTAAAAGAAGCGCATAAGCGCAACATTAAAATCCTGGTCTATTTCGGTTTTGAAATGTCGGATAAGGCGCCTGAATGGGATGAAATGGCAGAGAGGGTTCTCAACAAGCCTCCCGGTCAACCTCTTGGACCGGCCGGCAAGGCTCGCTGGGGGAGCCGCTATCAGTTGGAACAGAATGCTTACCGCTACTGCAGCAAGAGCGAATGGCAGGATAGAATAGTCGCCGGCATTGCCGAGACCATGGATAGATACGGAGTGGATGGAGTGTATCTTGATGCCGTCTATGTCCCTTATCCGCCTTGTACCAACTACTTGCACGGCTGCGGCTACTGGACGCCAGGGATGCACTGGGCTCCCGAAGGCAGCAGTATTAAAGGTACTTATCCCATACTGGCTGCACGCCGTATGGCACAGAGGATTTATCAGGTGGTGAAATCAAGGGGAGGATATATAAATGCCAATGTTGCTTGGGGAGCTGCGCTTACTCCTGTAACAGCTTATGCTGATTCTTACTGGGATGGCGAGGCCTGGGATCTGATCTGGGGCGCTAATAGGCCGAAGGAAGATAATGCATCGGATATCCTGCCTTGCGATGCCTTCTGTGCTGAGTTTGCCGGCAGGAATTGGGGAGTGCCGGCTGAAATGCTTCTCTACAAAAAACCGCCGCGATGGATGTTTGACACGGTTCTACCATTAACGCTGCTTCATGATACCCTTATCAGGCCTGAAATGTGGTGGAATGCCTATGATCTTGGCAAGATCAGCCGGATCTGGAGTATTATGGATAAGTTTGGCGTCAGGCATTCAGAATGGTTTGCCTATTGGAATAAGAATAATCCAGTGCTGCTCTCCGGCGAAAGAGAGCGCAAAGTTAAGGCTAGTATATATAGCAGAGACAGCAGTTATCTGGTTGTGGTTTCCAACCTGGGAAGTACGGATAAGAGCGTTCTTCTCAGCATGAAGAACCGCAATCTGAAATGTAGGTTCACGGATCTTACAGATAACAAAGAGATTGTTTCTGATGCAGCAGGGATGATGCTCACTATCCCCGGACAGGCGATGAAATTAATTCAAATAGAGACAGAGATAGTTTCTTCCGAGGGTAAGGTTGCCGAAGGGCATGAGAAGTAATCTCTCGATATCATTGCCGATAACGTTGCGACTAAAAATTGAACTTTCTGTATATAGAAGGTATAACTATATGTATAGTGCCCGGCCTTGCGGGCAAGCGCTATCTTGATTTTGTGGGGTAGGAATTTGTTAGATAGGAATAAGCGACAGCCTCTTTACGTTCAGCTTAAAGAAAAGATAAAGAACGATATAATATCGGGCCGGATAAGCCCGGGAAGCAAGCTGCCGTCAACTATGCAGCTTGCCGAAAAGTATTCGGTATGTCACAAAACGGTTCAACTGACTATGAAAGCGCTTGTTCGTGAAGGCTTGCTTACCCGGCGTCCCCGTCACGGAACCTTTGTTGCCGAACAGATAGAGGTTGGCAAGTTTAAAAGAATAGGTGAAAAGCATCGTTTTGCCATGCTGGTGCATTTTAATGCCGATTTCTCCTCATCTTTCTTTATGAGGGAGATTGTTGAAGGCATAATGTCGGTAGCCAATGAGAAGGGATGTCAGGTGGATCTGCAGGTTTATTCCAGTTTCGATACCATGGTTGTGGATCCCTCGCTATCCGGGTTTCTCCTGGTGATGCCCAGCCGGGAGGCCACCAAAAAAGTGAAAAAATTGGGCATACCCACGGTTGTAATAGATGCACATCATAAATGGCTCGGATTACAATCAGTATGCAGTGATAATGAGTATGGCATCCTTACGGCTGTGAAACATCTGCTGAAACAGGGGCACAGGCAGATACTATATGTTCATTCGGATTTCTCAAAGGCTATAAGCTTTTCCGGCAGAGAGAGATATTCCGCCTTTTTGAAAACAGCCCCAAGATATGGTATTGAGACTGAGGGCTATACGACGCTTGTAAGTAATCTTGAAAAGCGTCTTAACGGACCCCGTTTCACGGCACTGCTGACAGATGGTTATGATGCCACAATTGCAACCCTGAAGATGTTGCAAAAAAACAGTATAGCCTACCCTGAGGACATCTCCTTTATCGGTTTTGATGAAGTAGATCTGGCAGAACAGATGTCCGTTCCGCTCACGGTTGTCAAGCAGCAACTGGAAGAGGTGGGACGTACCGGAATGAAGTTGCTGTTGGAATATGATGAAAGCAAAAAAAAGGAAAGAATATTGATAAAGCCTAAGCTCATGATCAGGGAATCAACTAAAATGCTTCTTCGGAAATGAAGGATGAGATACCGATGTCTGATATTGATCGAGCAAGAAAGAATAATATTTTGATAGAGCCGGAGATACCAAAAGGATATGATCTGGTAGTTATAGGCGGAGGCATGGCCGGAGTCTGTGCCGCTATAGCCGCCGCCAGACATGGCTGCCGCACTGCCCTGGTACAGGACAGGCCGGTGCTGGGAGGCAATTCCTCCAGTGAGATCAGAATGCATATTTGTGGAGCGGATTATATATTCGACGGCATGGCTCGCCGGGAAACGGGCATTATAGAAGAGCTGCGTCTGGCCGACCTGGCCCGTAATCCCCAGCGGTCTCCCAGTATGTGGGATATGCTGTTATATGAAAGCGTTAAAGCCGAGCCGCGGCTGGAGCTTTATCTCAATACCTTAGCTTTGGAACCCATAATGGAGAACGGTCGTCGCATCAAGGCCGTGAGAGCCCGGCAGATGGCCAGCGAGCGAGAATTCATTCTGCAGGCAGATCTCTTTGCCGATTGCAGCGGTGACGGGCAGATAGCTGCCCAGGCAGGAGCAGACTTTGTTATAGGCAGAGAGAGCGCCGCCGTTTATGGGGAAAGTCTGGCCAATGAAACGGAAGATCGCTATACTCTGGGAAGCTCTCTGATGTTTATGGCCCATGACATGGGCAGTCCTATGCCCTTTGTCAAGCCTGCTTGGGCTTACAGCTATCCCAGCGATGAAGCCCTGCAGCATCGAGAGCATGGATATTACCGCTATGGCTACTGGTGGATAGAGTGGGGCGGCCAGTTTGACACCATCAAGGATAATGAAGCCATCAAAGATGAGTTGCTGAAAATACTCTACGGCGTTTGGGATCACATCAAAAATCACGGCCGTCACGGAGCGGAGAACTGGGCTTTGGAGTGGGTAGGCATGGTTCCCGGCAAGCGAGAGAGCAGAAGATTTATGGGAGATTATGTGCTGAGGCAGTCCGATTTGGAAGAAGGGTGTATTTTCGAGGATGAAGTAGCCTATGGAGGCTGGCCCATAGATATTCATCCCATAGAAGGAATAGGCAATTCCAGCCGGCCCTGCACACACACCACCGTGCCCCTCTATTCAATCCCGCTGCGCAGTCTCTACAGCCGCAACATAGAGAATCTGTTTATAGCCGGGCGTAACGCCAGTGCCAGTCATATAGCCTTTGCCAGCACCAGAGTCATGGCCACCTGTGCCCTGATGGGACAGGCAGTCGGCACTGCTGCAGCCGTTTGCAGCCGGGAAAGATTGATTCCAAGGCAGGCAGCGGCAGATAAGATAGAGGCTATACAGGAGATGCTGCTTAAAGATGATGTCTACCTGTTGGGGCATAGAGATACCGGCCGGGGTAATCTGGCCCGGCAGGGCAGCTTGAAAGCTTCATCCTCTGTTGCAGGATGTGAGGCAGCTAATTTGCTGGACGGCATTAATCGTCCGCAGGGAGAGAGTTCACACTCTTGGAAAAGCAGCAACCCGGCAGGTGAAGATACCTGGCTGGAGATAAGCTGGAAAGAGAAGCAACGTATAGGGCGGCTGCAGCTGCTATTCGATAGTCATCTTGAAGAGCGCCTCTTTCTAACCCAGGAGAGTTTTTTCTACCAAAGGGATCACGTCATAACCCGGATCCCTGAACGCCTGGTGAAGGCCTTCAAGATACAGGTTTTTACAGATGGTGACTGGCAGACTGTAAGAAGTGTTAAGAACAATATCCGGCGCAGGTGTGTGGAGGAGTTCTCGCCTATGCTGCATACTGATCGTATAAGATTGGTATTTACGGAAACCTGGGGCAGCAGGGTTGTAACCCTGGTCTCTCTGGATATGCGCTGAGAAGATTTGATCCACCTGCCGCAGTGCCCGGTAACTGTTTAAAAAAATGCTTGACAGGTTGTTTTATAAGTATTAGTATATACAATATGGAAATGAACAATGGCCTAAATATAGATATCAGCCGTCCGGCCCCGCTTTACCTGCAGGTGAAGCAGAATATCCTTCAGTTGATCGACAGAGGAGAACTGAAGGATGGTGACAGGCTGCCTCCTGAGATCGAATTGGCCAGGATTTGCAATC
>JAQUEL010000033.1 GCA_028685295.1 bacterium | reverse complement strand
CCCTTTGACCAGACTCGGGAACCCCTCCATGTCGCCAGATTATTAAAGACCGGAAATAACCAGTCAGCACGACAAAGGAATTTTACATAATCCGTATTCTTTTGTCAAGCAGCTGTAACCGGCCTTTGCAGCATCTTTCTTTCCTTAAATAAAAACATACATTATAATCTCATTACGAAGATCGGGTCCCCAATCTTCGTAATGAGAAGGGAAAATGCCGGCCAACCGCCTGATAAAGTAGCAGGCAGGGGCAGGTAGGGGGCGACTCTTTACCTGCTTCGGATGATTTTTCATAGATCCCTGCCGGAAGTTGCAAGTCCGTGGGTCTCCCAAGCCTGATACGCATATCTTCCGATAAACTGATTATCGTTATACTGGCATATCCATACCCACCGAGAGATGGAACACTATAATCTGATAAAGACGGAATAGCTATCCGGAAGCGTCCTCCTGCTTTGAAAGGCAAATAAATATCGGTAACAGCAACAGATGGAGGCGTCAGCACCGCGGGCGTAAAAACAACAGAGCCATCCAGAATACCAAGGTAGGTATAAATATAATCTATACCGAAGAATGGACCTGATTTTCCTACCACTTCAATAGCTGCCTCTCCCAAAGATACCTCCGGCATGACATATATTTTAAAGTAGAAATTTTCCGCTTTATACGGCTCGCTGCCAAAACAATCTTCCGGCACGGTTAAGATAGTCTCGGTGTTTTCCCTGGGGATATTACCGAGCGCAGATACTTGTGCTGCTGAGGTCCTTATATATAGCATAAATAATATCGATAACATGCATGCAGCTTTACAACGCATCTTTACTCTCCTTTATCCTGGCATTTACGCCTTTAGGCTACATAAATCAGGCCATGAACGTCCATACGAAGGTTGTTCAGCATTTGAACGCGTTTGCAGGTTAGGTCGATCAAGTCAGTGGAAACCGGAAGCGATTGACATACATGATAGAATATATGATAGTGCTTTGAGGTGAAGTTTGCTATGCCGTATTATCGCCGTAACTTATTGATTTTGTCGACCACCGTGTTCCTGGCATCTATGAGCTGGAGCCAGATAATGCCCTTCCTGCCACTCTTTCTTCAGGATATCGGAGTCAAACATAACCTGCTGCGCTGGTCCGGACTAATCTTTGCCGCTCATCCGGTGGCCGCCATGTTTGCACAACCGGCCTGGGGCAAGCTGGGAGATAAATATGGGCGCAAGACAATGGTTATTCGTGCCGGGTTCTGCCTAGGTTGCATCTACTTTGCCATGAGCCTCTGTACCTCTCCCTGGCAATTGGTGTTGCTGCGTTTTATAAATGGTGCCCTGACAGGCTTTATACCAGGCTCTTATGCATTAATTGCCACCAATACGCCACAGAAAATTGCACCCAGAGCAGTGGCGACCGCACAAACGGCATCGGCAACAGGCATGATCATAGGACCTGCTATCGGTGGTCTTCTGGCACATATATTCGGCTACCACGGCTCTATGCGTATTTCCGGTGCAGCCGTTCTCTTTGCAACACTACTGGTATGGCTGCTGGTTCAAGAAACACATAAACCTTCCACAGCAGAAGAGCAGACCAGCCTTCTTCAAGATTTTCTGGTGGCGTTACATTCACCGATCCTGAGATCAGTTATGCTGGCAGTTGCCCTCTACGGTACTTTTGCTGCAGCCATCAACCCCATTCTGGCTCTGCATTTAAAGCAGCTTAGCGGCACTGCGCCTATCTGGCTAACAGGCGTAATATTCTCGTTACCAGGATTGGCCTTTACGTTTTCAGCTTATTTATGGACCACTTTCGGAGAACGCAATGATCATAGGATCGCCGTAAACATAGGATTGGCCGGCACTTTTGTATTGGCCTTCCTCTTATACTTTATTCATAATCTTTGGATTTTCGCCGCGGCATATTTTGCAGCCGGACTCTGTCTGGCTGCTATCACACCATCAGCATCAGCTATAATATGCACCAGAGTAAATGCCGATTTTCACGGCAGGGCTTACGG
This sequence comes from bacterium, assembly GCA_028685295.1. Lineage (GTDB taxonomy): Bacteria > UBP13 > UBA5359 > UBA5359 > UBA5359 > UBA5359. Next base: position 17,890 of record JAQUEL010000033.1, on the reverse strand, counting down.
TCTGCAGCAGTCGGCCGGTATGCTCGGCGCTCTGATCGCACCATTGGCTTCGGGCTTTGTAGGAACAGCTTTTGGCATTCCATCCGTCTTTATCATGATAAGCAGCCTCTTCATGGCCGGCTTTATTGCCATCAATATTATTTTTAAACGCTGGCCCTTGCCAGTCGCCTCCACCGCCGAAGAAGCCGCCTATACAGGAACGCGAACTCGGAGATGTAGCTGAAGCCGGTCAAAAAACAGCAGACCGGTCAGATCGATAAAGAGGCCGCGATTATCGCTAAAAAGTTACGCACCCTTATAGGCGCCGCAGGGTTATACGCTCGTCGGATGCATCGGCCGGAATAGAGGAGCAGGAGAAACACCGCCATCACCTTGCCTTCGCCATGTGCTTAATCGGTGTCTCTCAAAGACCGGAAAGAACCATACTTCTAAGATATCTTTCTTTACGCATTTTCGCCGGTTGTTGCCTTGCCGGTTATCATATCATGAAGAACTTTGCTCATATCCTCTATTTTATACGGCTTGGTAATTACACCGGAGAAGCCATATTCCTTAAATTCAGCCATTATCATATCGTTGGAATACCCGCTTGAAACTATGGCCTTGGCATCAGGATCAATCTTCAACAGCTCTTTAATAGCTTCTTTACCTCCCATACCGCCGGGTATAGTCAGATCCATAATGACAGCATCATAAGGGCATCCGGCATTCATGGCTTCAGCATAAAGCTGTAACATTTCATTCCCATCCCTGGAAAAACCGCTCTTATATCCCAGGCAATCAAGCATCTTGCCGGCCACATCCCTGACAATGTATTCATCATCCATTATCATTATTTTGCCACGTCCGGACACGAGATATTCCTGATTGGAAGATGTTATCTGGACATCCCCACTCGAGGCCGGCAGATAGACACGAAAAACCGTGCCTACTCCCAGCTTCGAATCAACAGTTATAAAACCGTCGTGATTCTTGATAACAGAATGGGCACTGGCCAGTCCCAGCCCGCTACCCTTCTGTTTGGTGGTAAAGTAAGGATCAAAAACCTTCTGTAGATATTCCTCAGGGATGCCTACGCCCTGATCTTCAACCGAGATTTCGATATAATCGCCTGCGGGCAACGGCAAAATACTGTCAGCTCCAATGACTATATTATGAGCCGCTACATTTATATTGCCACCCTGAGGCATAGCCTGATCCGCATTGATAACCAGATTATTAATAACTTGACTTATTTGTCCCTCATCCACATCTACCGGCCAGAGATTTTCAGGGAGAGAAAACTCACACTTTACATTTGACCCCCGTAGAACAAAATTAGCGGAATCCTGTATGAGACCGGCTATAGAAGTAGTATTTTTTATCGGAGTCCCTCCCCTTGAAAAAGTCAGCAATTGTTGTGTAAGATCTCTAGCCCTAAGAGAAGCATTCTCGGCTTCCAGAAGTATCTTGTATACGTCATCGCTGGCTTTAATCGACATCCTGGCCAAAGAAATATTGCCGAGTATAGCTGTTAAAATATTGTTGAAATCGTGAGCTACACCTCCAGCTAATATGCCGACAGATTCAAGCTTTCTAGCCCGCTGCAGCTCTTTCTCCATCTTCTTCTCTTCGGTAACATCGCGGAATACCAGAACAACACCTATTATCTCACTATTCCTATTCCTGATCGGCGACCCACTGTCGGCTATAGTTCTCTCCTTGCCGTCACGGGATATAAGTGCTGTATGATTAGCAAGACCGATTATTCTGCCTGTCTTAAGTACTTTTTCCACAGGATTTTCGCAGGTCTTTCCGGTTATTTCGTTGATGATGTTAAAGACCTCGATCAGCGGCCTGCCGGCGGCCTCAGCCTGAGTCCATCCTGTCAAGCCTTCCGCCACTTTATTAATCATAACCACTTTGCCTTCGGTATCGGTGGTTATAACGCCATCGCCTATGCTGCGCAATGTTACGGACAGACGCTCTCTCTCCGCCGCCAGCTTCTCCTCAGCCTGCTTTCTGTCGGTTATATCTATACCAGAACTGAGAACAGCAAATATCTCGCCTCGCTCGTCATGCATTATCGTATTATACCAAGCTATTATCCTCTCTTCACCGGTACTGGCTATAATGGGATTTTCATAGAATTCGGCGTTCTCCGTATCTCCTGATATAAGCTGCTGAAGCTTGATTGCCACACCTGCTCTGCTTCCTGCAGGTAAAAAATCGTTGAACCAGTTGCGCCCTATGGCATCATCCTCTTTGCAGCCCAATACCTCACAGCCCTTTTTATTTATCAAGGTAATATGCCCTTCTATATCCAAAGCAACTATTATAGATCCGGCAATATCCAGATAATGCTGTGCCTTATCCCTCTCTTCACGAAGTGCGATTTCAGCTTTCTTACGCTGGGTAATATCACGACTAATGCCCATGATTCCCAAGCATTCGCCCGCGGGATCATAAAGCGGGACTTTGGTGGTAGTGCTCCAGCGATAGGTACCATCCGAACAGCTTATCATTTCCTCTTTGTTTATTATGGGACAACCGGTGCGGAGTATTTCCTGTTCATTGGCAAAAAACATATCTGCTTCGGCCTTAGAATAAAAATCATGATCTCTCTTACCGATGGCCTCGTCCGGATGCTTAAGGTTGAGAATATCGGCCAGCGCTTTATTGATCTTGATAAAGCGGCTGTTAATATCCTTGAAATATATTCGATCCGGAATACGATCCATTAAATTGGAAAAGAGTATATGCTCTCCGGCAAGAGCTTCCTCCATACATTTCAACAATTCCAGATAATGATTACCGTATTCCTGCGTTTCCATCGGCGTTTTGTTTTGCATGCCCTCCCCAGCCTCACAACCGGCTAACAAACGACGCAATTCGGAGATTTCATGTATAAGTTGTCCAAATGTTTTGCTTTCCATAAATACCTCCGACAAGAAAGGTTCCATCTGTATAATAGTTGATTACTTCGCCAAAGAAGTACTTATTACCTGCCTGAAAGAAAAAGCGATTGGGATGGGATTATTTTTATTGGGCACCGGCTATGCGGTCTTTGAGCGAGCTTACAGTTTTAGGCACTGAGGCATCCGCTTGCGCTCTGTGAGCTTCGGCGAGGCAAGCAAAGTGTTCAGCTCCGTTTATTTGAAAAGTGAGGTTGAGGTCAGTTGCGCAGCATTTCCATTGCCATTAACGCAAAAGATGGCGATTGGGAGTTTTTGTGTTTATCAGGGTGCTTGCCGGAAGGCTTTCCACTCTCTCCTGCCCGAAACCCGAAGCCGGTATGTAATCCAGCATAGCAATATTGGTTACCGTTCTTCCATTATTAACTATTACCTCTATTGGCTGTGAAATCAGCAGGCACCCTTTCGTCAATAGAGATGCCTGTATTCTGTGAGGCCCGTCATAATCAACGGTCGTATTCCAAGAAAAGCCCTTATCGATTTTGTTGGTATAGAATCTCTCCTTTCCATCAATGAGATAGGTTATAAGATCTACCGCCCCGCTGCCTGTCAGAATTACGCTCAATGTCACCGTACCGGTTAAAGGATTGTTCCGAGAAACCTGAAGAGCTATATCACTTATACCAGCAGGAGTATCAGGATCTGTTTCCGGCGGCAGAACATCTCCTTTCCGCAAGTAAACCTTGGCCTCCGTTACTACCACGGATCCGTATTGGCCGTAGGCCGTTACCCTTATAACGTGCTCACCATCAGTATAGGCTGCAGTATTCCAATTGAAGGTATACTGCCCGGACCTGGGCAACCTAAAGCCGTAACGATCATATAGATGGCCGTCTATACAGAGTTCCAGCGCCACTAATGCCTCACGCATTACCTTGAATTCTGCTGTAATGGGCACATTTGTTTTCGTCACAGTCATGCCATCGACAGGAGAGACTATAGATACATTCATGACAAGCGGTGCACCGGCAGCAGGCAAAGCAGCCGATAGCACCATGCCAAGCAAGCAGGCTCCCAGCCAAATGCAGAGAATAGGTGTTTTTATATTCTTGTACCCTTTATTTATTTCAGCACCGCCTTAAAAGATAGAGTGCCGCCGGCATTCGGTTCCACTTGAGATAAAAACCATCTTATAGTTCTGGTGGCGGCCTCATAACTGCCGCCACTGCCGGCAATATACTGAAGGCCCGAAGCCAGGTTATCCTCGATCTCGATATTCAAAGCCGGCTGCACACCGGTGTTTCGGTAATTAAGGGTATACGTCAACGTGTCTCCCGGCGATGCCTGGGCCTTATCCACCGTCTTATCTACTGTTATCTGCGGTTGCGCGGCAGCCTGCCCATAAATCGTGCCATCAGCATAACGGCGCCACTTTCCATCCGGGAAGAGCCAATAGTATCCCGCCATATCACCTGACCCCATATATGACACGGTTACAGGAAAACCGTAACTGTCGACAAATGTATTCATTTTTTTTCTTCTGGCGGCAACTGCAGCATCGCGCCAGTTAGGATTGCTGCTATAGAACTTTGCCTGGCCGCCACGTGTATAAAAATCCGTATCTGCGATTACCAGCGTAGGATTATGCTCCCAATATGGACCGATGCCGGAATCCACTTCCTGGCTGTAGAGTAATCCATAACTCTGAAGTTCACGGGCCATGGCCCAGTAAAAAGCTTCGGTAAGAGCTACCGGCTGAGAGATATTCCTGTTACGATAATACCAATCATCGTTATTGCCCTCATTCATCACCAAAGCAGCATCGAAATAATACCCGTCTATACCGGTTATTTTACCGTTTTTATCCTTAAAAGCGAAGTATTTCATCCGCTCCAGCATATAATCGTAGAAACCGTTCCAACTGCCGCTGACGTTATCGATATAAGCGTTATTGAAAGTGAGCGGTTCGTAATCCGCCGTCAGCTTACCGGAATTATTATCCATAAAGGAGGTTATATTCCCGCCGACTATCTCGGATAGCAGGCTGTATCGCTGAGAGGCCGGGTCCTGACGATATATCCTGTAGCCGGCGGCACCATTTACCTGCCCCCAGGTGAGCCTGGCGGCATACTGCCCGCTGGCGGCAGGCATAGTCAGGGATACCGTCACGGGAGTGGAATCACCACGGTAGCCGCTGGTAGTTACCTTATAGAAAAGCGTACTGCCGGCGGCAAAGCCGGATGACCCTTGAACGGCAGAGATGGAGAGAGATGATGGAGGTGACAGCGGTACCTGCCCCCAGGTTACTGTACCCCTGCCGATAGTTCCTGCAAAAGGGTATCCTCTGGCCAGAGAATAGGCATCACGACCGAACCACAAAGATTTATCGGTGGTACCGTCCGACTTCTCCACCATCCAGTCACGCTGAATGCAAAGCGGAGAGTAACCATATATGCCGGCTGGCGCCATCCATGCAACGACTTTTATACCGGCAGCATGAGCAGCGGCAGTAAAGTAACGCAAACCGGCCTCCCCACCTATCCAGGGAGGCACTTCATACATTACCGGATGACAACTACGATTGTTATAATAGAGCCAAGGTTCAATAAAGATTATCCTGTAACCGTAGGAACCAATGAATTCGGGATTCGACCGGCCATCAACCAGAGTAGGCTTAAGATAACGATCGGCCATGGCATATAGATCCTGGGATGGGTTGGACCCATTGTAAATCGTACCCTGTATATCTATCTGGAAGGCATCCCCCAGAAACTGACGAGCCAGACCGACTTGCTTCTCCCAGCGCATTTTCAAAGCATCGTTCACCTGCCGCATTATGTCGGCACTGCCGCCACGATCATCAAGAAACCACATCTGTGCCGGCAGCGTTATCCTGCCGCTTCTATAGCCGGTATCTATCCTTGTCCAGGATAGATAGTATTCTCCGCCTCTATTCTCTCCTATGCCGTACCATACCGGCTCCCCAGCCCAATTTCTACCACGAAATGAAGGTGTGCTAAGCCCGCCGAAGGCATTGCCGTTATCTACCCATTTGGAACCGGGAGCACTTATTAGCATACCGTATGGCGTATTGAGGAAATTAGGCGTCAGCAGGCTGCAACCGGACAGAGCGGAGCCGGGACGCATATAGCTCTCAATATTCACATACCCCAATGCCCGGGCATGAGCATCAACAATGTATCTTCTGGAAACGCCCGTCAGCACACGATCACCCACCACCAGACTTTCGCCGGCAAAGAGAAGCTGAAAATCTAATGGTTCATCTGTCGTCCCACCAGTCATATTAAAAGCAACCGTATCGCCGCTTACCTGAAAACAGATATATTTAGAAGGACGGCCTATCGAAGTGCCGACTTGCCAACGAGACTCCGTAGAGGGCCATGTCATCAAAGCTACGCCCTTATCGGTATATATCTGCAACAGCGACAAGACTTCATTGGATGTGGCACCCACTCTTGCCTTCCAGCCGTTATCAAAGGTGATTTCGTAAAGCGGCTTGCCTCCGGCACTTAAATCAGTGACCCCCGCCGCCATAACGGCGGGGGTCATTATTATCATCCATAGCAGAGCTATGAGAAGGCACAGAGGCGTCCGCCTGTGCTCTGCGAGCTTCGGCGCGATAGGCATGCCGAATGTCACTGCGCGTAAGCCTGCTTTTTCATTCTGCATCCTATACTCCACCTTCAGCGTCAGTTTATTTCACCTGCACCTGGAAAGTCACCGTACCGGTGTCGCCTGCAGCCACGCTACCGATCCGGATCACCAGCTTACCGGCAGCATCCGGCTGCACTTGGTGAGCAACACCATTCAGTTTCAGGCTGTCGGAAACATAAGCACTGTTGAGCGGAATCGTGTCGGTCAGCACCACTTCATCCGCAGCCAGACTACCATTATTCGTATACGTTATCGTATAGGTGAGTGTTTCACCCGTCATAGCATCAGCTTTATCCACACGTTTATCAAGAGTCATCGAAGCCCGCCGTAAATTCAAGAGAATTGCAACCGAAGCGGTTTTATTAACATCTCCGACGGATTTAGCCACCATATTGAGAGTATCGCTATCGCCGTCAACCACATCTTCAGCCACTGTCACCACAACAAAAAGCTTTTGAACGGCATCAGCAGCCAAAGCATCTGTTTTAAGAAGCGGCACCCTCTCTCCATCCTGCAATATGCCGTCGCCATTAGCATCAGCATAAACCGATACAGGCCAAACCTTTCCCGTAGCGGCGGCAAGAGCAAAGCTATCCGGACCATTGCCGATATTGGTCAGGCTGATTACAAGCAATGTCTCGGAGCCTGCCTGCACATCCACCGCGGTTTTTTCTGCTGTCATTGCCACCCCGTAGCTCTGAAGCACGCTGGTAGCTACAGTGTTGGATACAGCAAAATACTGCACACCCTCTCCGGAAGAGTATGAAATGCTTGCCTGGTTGGTGACAGAGGTACCAACCGGTATCCCGGCCGCTTCTATTGTTACACTAGCTACCACAACTAACAAAGCAATAAACAAACAGGATCTTAAGAACCGCATATGCCTTCCCCCATATAGATTTTACTTATCTATTCTATACGGAGGTAGAAATACCCTTTTGACCTGGAAGTGATCAATACGCACCGCGTCTATGCAGTACGGCGGGTAAAGTAAGAAGAAGAATTCTACAGTCTTGCCAGATTGACTGGCTATCTATGTACTGAAGGTCTAGACGCACCCAATCATCGAAGCTGAGTTCATTACGACCGCTTATCTGCCAGATACAGGTAATGCCCGGCATGACACTTAGGCGCCTTAATTGCCAATCTTCGTACTGTTCCACTTCCGACGGCAATGGCGGGCGAGGGCCTACCAGACTCATCTCCCCTTTGAGCACATTAAAGAGTTGAGGCAATTCATCTATACTTAATTTCCTTATAACGCGGCCTACCCTGGTGATACGAGGATCATTGCGTATCTTGAATACCGGGCCGTCAAGCTCATTAAGATGGCTGACCTCCTGCAATCTCGTATCAGCATCAGGCACCATCGATCTGAACTTTAATATATTGAAGAATCTGCCGTTTATTCCGACTCTTGTCTGGCGATAGAGTATGGAACCCCTATCTTCCAGATATATAATCAGACCGGTCAACAGCAACATTGGAGAGAGCAATAGCAACAGAGTTATCGATACAGAGAGATCCAGCAATCGCTTGGTATAGCCATATACCATACAATCTTTACGTTCACCAATCAGATCGCTCCATATTTCCTTATCCTTTATCGGCATTTCCTTCATGATCAGCCTCTTGTCTTCGTATTTAAACTACATTCTTTACTGCTGAATCATTCTTTAATAGGGTACAGATAATCTTGAGCCTCTCTATATAATCATTGTAGGAAGAGATGAAGCTGTCTACTCTCTTTCTGGTTGACTCATCGCCGCCATAGCGATAAACCGTCTTTATTTTCTGACTGCAAATGGATTTTTCTATTATTCCCTTCAAGACGAGTTCTTCCAGCTCGGAATCTAGGACCTCTATGCTTCTTCCCATGAAAACCGATATTTCTTCCAGGTCGTACCATGAGGAAGACTTATCATGGAAGTATATGATAAGATCCAGCTTAATCAGGGAATTAGCTGTTTCCGTCAGAAATAGCTGTACGTTCTCATCCTTGAGCATCATCAATTTATCTGTTGACATTTAAGCTGGTTCCTCCTCCGGCATACCGGGTTAAAAAGAGGAGATGCAGAATTTATGCCAGGGGGCATCCGCCGGTCTAAAGTCTGAAGTTTCAAAGCTGAAGCCCGCCTGAAGAAGCGGCGATAGCGATAAAAGCATTCTCCCAATCATTCAACACCATATCCCAATTATAGTTATTATTATAAAAATCCAGCACCTCATCCGCAGAGGGATAATCGGAGCGATGGGTAAAGAAATCCGCCATGCCCTCTGCCAGCATATGGGGAGATAGACCTCTAAAGAGTAACCGCTTATCCAGAGAACCTATAAGCTCTCTATTCCCGCCGATGGGTGTTCCCATGACAGGGGTGCCGTTCATCATGGCTTGTAACGAGACCAGCCCGAAGCCTTCAAGCTCCAAAGAGGGCATGGCAACCAGATCTGCCGCTCTCAGATAGAGCGCTAATTTATCTTCAGGTATAAACCCTTCCAGGCGGATTATATTATCCAGCCCGTGCCTGGATATCAGTCGCTGTAATTCTGTTTGGCTTTCTCCTCGCCCCCCGATGATCAGATGTATATCCGATAAACGGCGTTGCAGCAACAATATCGATTCAATAAGAACATCCAGTCCCATACGCGGCGACAAACGCCTGACGGTAAATATAATCCGCCCATCCTTTATCAGGCCCAACCGGCGTCTGGCCTCATATTTGGTAAGATGAACGGCGGTTGATTCTGATTTTATACCGCCTTTCATAACGGTAACATTCAGGCCAGGGCCATGAATGCGACGCAGTATCTCTCTGGAAAAATTACTGAGGACCAGTATTTGCCGGCACCGCCTTAGAAGTCTGCCCTCCATATCACGGCGCAGACGATAAGAAATCCTAATTCCTGTCTGCTGCAAAGGCTTCATATGTATCCCTCTGAGCGTAGAAAGATACTCCTCACACCAGGGCCCTTGAAAGGTGTATATCAGAGGAACACTCATGAGAGAAGCCTCCGGCATCGGAATGGATGCTACAGACGGCCAGGCAAAATGATAATTAATTAAATCCCACTCTTCTTTACTTAAAGCAAGCATCTGTCGCCGTAACGCCATAGCCAAACGCAATTGGCTTGCCGGGCCTTTATTAGCATCACCATAACGCCAAAGGGTAAATCCATCCAGAAGCTGCCTTTCCGGTAGGCCGGGAGATGCTTTGGGAACCAGAACATCTACTCTATGTCCACGGGCTGAAAGTCCTTCAGCCATATCATGTAAAAAACGCCAGCTGCCGCCTACCTTATCAGGATATACGGCATCTCCCAGCATCATAATCCTCAAGGCAGCTCACCTCTTCATATACTCTTTCTATATCGGCTACCATTCTATCGACTGTAAAGCGGCGCAAGGCCGTCCGGCGCCCATTCTCTCCGATAGCCCCGGCTTCATCAGGATGGTTCAGCATCCAGGATATCCGTTCAGCCAAAGATACGGGGTCACCCGTTCTGAAAAGCAGACCATCCACTCCGTCATTTATCATCTCGGAAGGGCCACCTGAATCAGAAGCGATCACCGGACACCCTGCCAGCATGCTCTCGGCCACCACCAGACCGAACGGCTCAGGCAACACTGAAGCATGCACAGAGATATCGAGAGAGCTATAAACGAGCGCTGTATCAGGAAGATAACCTGTAAACAGAACCTGCTCATTCAGCCCTGAATCTAATGCCATCTCCTTTATCCTGCGATGATAGTCATCTTCACCGAATAGAACACCTCCGATAACGGGGAAGAGAATATCCTTTCTCTTTAAACGTGAAGCGGCCGCCAGAAAGATATGCTGTCCCTTCCACGGAGATATTCGCCCCACCATGCCGACAATATGATTGAACCGTTCGCTTTGCGTAAAGGCTACCGGCGCATTCGAGACCATATCGTTTTTTTCACCTGCAGCACACCCGTTATAAATTACGCGTATATGCTCTGCCGAAAGGCCCTCTGCTATTAGAGCTTTGCTTACTGTCTGAGAAACGGCAATAATGCGTGATGCATAACGACGGGCATTGTAAAGCAACAGCTTTATCTGCTGCCGGCTAAAGAACTCGGGCAAGAGCAGATCATGCATATGCCATATGACAGGAATGCCATAAGATACGGCAGCCCGGCTGAGAAGGTGTGCCTTGTTGGAGTTGGTATGCAATATATCCGGCTTTACCCGGGATAATATTCGCCTGAGAAAATTCAAGGCCAACAGATAATCCCTGCCGGCTTTTGCCAGGCTGATAAAGCCGCCTTCATCTTTATGCAGGCCAAAGAAGCCCGGCAGATCAAACTCTACTATATCAGCCCCGGCAGCTGCAGCCTGCTCTGCCGGCAGACCTGGAGGAAGAGCTATTACCGGGTGATAACGAGCCTTATCCAAACCGCGGATAAGGTTGAGCAATACTACTTCACCACCGCCTAGCACACCGACATGATCAAGAAAAAGTATGGTCTTCAATATCTTTCACCCTTAACCATCTGAGCATATATACGCTCATATCGCTCGGCCGTTCTATCCCAGGAGTAGAAAGAGGCTCGCTTCAATCCCAGGCGAATCAATCGTTCGCGCTTCGCCCTGTTCGTAAGCAGGTTTGCCAGTATTTCTCCCAGTTCCGCATCCCGACTTATCAGGCCCCACCTCTGTCCCAGCACCTCACGGGCGCCGGGATTGGCTGTGGCCACTGCCGGAGTTCCGGAAGCCATAGCCTCGATATAGGGCACTCCAAACCCTTCATAGCGGCTGGGAAGACAGAAAACCCAGGCTGAACGATAAAGCCCAGCCAGTAACTGGCTGGATACCCTTCCATGCCATTTTATGCCCTCTCCGGCCACTTCTTCATCACACACCATCCAGAGTTCCGCCTGAGGAAGAGCAGGCCTGATCCGGCTGTTAAAGAGCTCCACCAGGAGTTCGCCTCTCTTCCTGCCTTGCAAGGTCCCCACGAAGAGTATCGACGGCTGCTTGCTCTTTTTTCCCGGATAAAAGAGTGCCTGATCGACGCCGCAGGGAATTACCTCTCTGACGAAAGGCAGATAGCGGTTTGTAGCTCTGGAGATGCCTATAGCCCTATCAGAGGTCATCACAGAGAGTATTTCCAACGGATAAAGGCTAAGCTGAATTAGAGCACGTTTTAATGATGTACTGGTCAATGCTTCATTGAGTGATGTGCCGTTAAAGGTGCGCAATAACGGTATCGTTCTGCAAAAGAAGAAGTGATTATCTCCATGCGCATGAATCAAATGATAGCCGGCATAATCCTGCCTGGCTGCGAAAAGAGAGAAGAGATAAAGCCTGAGCAAGCGGTTACGATATATTCGCTCCGGCATCGGTATTTTACGCACCTCGTATAACGCCTCGGCTGGTGGATCATCAAGCCCGAAAATCGTCACTTCATGTCCGCGACACACCAAAGCATTAGATAGATAATGAACCTGCCAGGCTACGCCGCCTTTTGAAGTAGACGGCAAGTCAACATGAAGCATGGCTATACGAAAACAACCGTTACTCTTAGCAATTATATCCGGCATCTGAATTACCCTCTCCCAGCACTTCAGAATAAACAGCATATGTACCGGCAGCGACGCTTTTCCAGGAAAAGATCTCTTCAGCCCGGCGACGCCCCTTAGCGGCCAGCTTCGCCCGAAGCGTGTCATCGGAGAAAAGCTCTCTTATTCTGGCCGCCAAATCATGATGGTCCCCTTCCTGAAAAATCAATCCGGCCGAGCCTATGACATTGGGTATCTCTCCGGAAGAAGAGCCAATGGGCACCACACCCCCGGCCATGGCCTCTACCAGTACCCGGCCGAACTGCTCTTTCCAGTTGGGCATGGTCAAAGAGGGAAGCACAAAGGCATCCAACTGCACCATCTGCCTCGGCACCTCATGATGAGGCAAAAGGTCATGGAAGCTTACTCTATCTTCAAGACCCAGCTCTCTGGCAGCCTGCTTCAGTCCTTCCTCCTCAGATCCGTTGCCTATAAGGCGAAGCCGTATATCGCTATCAATTTCAGTCATAGCTTTTAGTAAAATATAAAGTCCCTTGCCGGGAATAAATCGTCCCATATAGCCTATCGTTCTCTCACTTTGTGATACCTCTGTTTTCCTTTGCTCTCTGTAGATGCCGGTATCCACGCCCGGAGGCACCACCCGAGCAGGACCGGTATAACCTTTTCTTCTCAGAACGCTGATAGCATCAGCGTTGCCGGTAATGGCGTAATCGGCTCTTTCAAGTACACAGCTCTCCATAGACCGAAACGGCCATGGATATCTCTTGAAGATATTTTGAAAGCTGAAGGCAATGATCTTTACATCCCTTCCGGATGTCACCCTTACAGCCTGAAAGGCAGCCAGGCTATAAGGTTCTTCATCGATATGCAATATGTCGGGCTTGAAATCATCCAAAGCCTCCCGCAGCCCTCTGCGGTACCAATGCATGTTGATATCGCCGTTATTATATAATTCCCCCTTTATCAGGTTCAAACGATTATGGGCATTTCCGGCTTCATAAATACGCCTCAGATCCCTCTCCCGCCAGAATGCGGGAGTCAGCAAGGCCATATCCAGATCCGGATAAAGTTCCAGCATGGCGTAGAGCCTGCGCCGGTTTTCATCTATAACTCCAGCATGGCTTATCATCAAGACTTTCATTTCAGGCTTTCCTCCTTACTGTCAGCCCGCTTCGCCAGACGTTCTCTTGCCTGGTGAAGCATAAATCTCCGGCAATTTCAATAATAAACCGACCGATAACCAAAAATATATGTTATGCGGCGCTATCGTCAGCGTGGGACCTGAGAAACCGGCAATAAAGATTAATAAAGGCACTGCATAAAGAGCTATGGCCACCATCCTGAATTCCCCGGAAGAACCTCTGATAATGACGGCTCCCTGATACAGAATGATAAGGAATATAAGCAGAATAAAAAAGGCTCCTAATAAAGATGTCTCAAAGACCATCGAAGTAAGATAATTATCTATGGTCATTCTCTCATACTCCGGATAGAATTTAGATAACGCCCCGGCTGCAGCTCCCGTCCTGGCCAGGCCTATTCCTGCCGGATAATTGGAAACCAGCTCGGGAACAACGGTAATAAAACGCATACGGTTGGTCATAAAGCTTTTATAAGGATTACTCATAGAGGCCATACGGTGTTCTATTTGCCCCTCTCCCAGGTTTATACTGATTGCCAGACCGATAAGAATAACCAGCACCAGCGGAACAAGCATCCTACGGCTGAAAATAATACTTATCAGGAGGCCGGTCGCCATAAGAGAGAGCAGCGAACTACGCACACCGGTCAGCACCAGCGCTACCATCAATATCAATAGAGATACGGCTCCGAGCACTTTCCCCCATATATGCCGGCTGAAAATGGCCGATAAAGCTACAAAGGGAAATCCTATCATATTGAAAGAGCTGGCCAGACCTCCGGTGGCGGCAAAAGACATGGGGCGAAAGTAATGCCTGGAGCCGGCCCACCAGGTATCTTTACGTACGATTTCGGCAAAAGAAGAGCCTAAACTACTAACGGCTTCCGGTCCCTGAAGATATTGGACAATGCCGTAAGCGCCCATAATAACCGCCAGTATGGAAAAGAGATGGATCAGCCTGATCAAGCAGGGACGATCCTGCAATAGATAATAGCCCATGTAATAGAGAGGCATATAAATCAGATGCACCTTAATGCCGGCAATGCTGATCACCCAATTTTCAAAGTTAGGATTAAAGATTTGAATCAGACAAACAGCGGTAAAGAGTACAAGCGGTATATCCAGCACCGTCCGCCGATATTCTCCATGTCTTCCCGCCAGTGCCTTCAGCAGCCAGGCGGATATCAGTAATATCATGAGAAAATCTTTGAAGACATAGGTCAGCAGAGCATAGCCCAGCTTGTGCTTGATGAACCCCTCAAAAGATGCAAAGATGAAGGTAAAGGCAATCACGCCCCAGGGCCTGAACAGGGATCCGTAAAAGAGTAGTAGCAGCCCGGTCAGAATAACGAAGGCCATTATCGCAGACCTGATGCCGGCCAATGCCGTCACAGATGAAGAGATAGCTGCTATGGCCAATCCGGACGAAAGCAATGCCCGGCTTTTCCATATTCTGTCAGGTCCTCCGCCAAGTATGCCGGTAAGAGATGCCATAATCTTTCCTCCTGGTCCTGTAAGCATGGTTGCCGATTACTGACAGGCTTCCAGCTTCCGTAAAAGTATAACCCTTATACCTTTAAAATCCTGCCGTTCCACTTCCTCAAAACCCTTGCTTTTAATCATCTTCAATGGACTGGAATAGACCTGCTGCGTCAGGTTATACCAAGGCATTCTTGATTGAATTTGCCCGGTAGTAATAGGCATGACCCACCAAATTCTTCCCCAAGCCAGATCAGCTGGAACTATCGTTCTGTAGGGTATCAGCCCATAGACTCTGGATGAGGTAGTCTTATCTAGAAAAAGATATTCATCCGTCTTCTGACCGTTATATTCCAGAAAGGGATAAAGAGTAAATATGGATGGATGCGATACTCTATCACCGGGGCAAGCATTCTGCGCCACATAAAGGGCTGCCTGGCGAAACTCCTCGCGGCGATAATCCGGGTTCAGACTTCGGTTAAAATTGGCTGTCAGAGAGAGGCCTACTAGAAAAATTATCAAAAAAGCAAAGAGCCTTCTGCGTTCTGTCAGCAGCGATAAACCCCTAGATACCAACAAATAGAACGGCCCGGTACAGATAATCAGGTAGCGATTCAGATAAACATCCATCATTTTACTTGATATTAATATCGTTATGATAATCGGAACAAAGATATACATGCTCATTTTTATGGCTTTCTTCCTCTGTAATCCACCTGTCATGCCCAGAACAAAGAGAAGAATAAAGATCAGGCAGGCCGGAATTATAATAAAATAGGCTCTGGGATAATCGACCAGGGAGATCGTCTGTTCATTGCCAATGCTGAAACTCTTAAATGTACTAAGAAGAAAAAGGGCCGGACAGATATTAGTGTGCACTTCAGTAGCGGCAGTTGATTTAGCCGTATATACTTCGCCGGTATTATTCATAAAGCTCGGTACCCACGGCGCAAACAGAGCAGCTATGATAATGCAAGCAATAAATGCTTTCATAATTATGGCCCTTTGCCGATATGTGCTTACAATTATCAGCCCTATGCTTACTGCTATGACCAGAGCGGTGAAGTAATGTGTATATAGGCCGGCGATAGAAAAAAGCACCAGACCGATCCAATCAATAATACGATCTCTCTGCAATACCCCTATGGTGCTGTGCATAATCCCCAGAGATAGAAATGTAAGCAGGGAATACATACGCAATTCTTGAGAATAATAGACCTGAAAAGGAGAGACCGTAAAGATCAATGCCGTCAGCAGAGCTATTCTCTCTCCCATGAGCCTTAAAGCCAGCAGATAGGCCATAATAACGGCGGCCAATCCAAAGAAAACCGATAGGAGACGGGCTCCGATTTCACCACCGGCAATCCAACTCCACAGATGAAGAAGGATATAATATAACGGCGGATTTACACTTACACCGGGAGAACCGGTAATAATATGATAAATGTTATTTTTGGCTATCAAGAGACTGACAGCCTCATCAAACCATATACCGGCATTCTGCATTGTTAACAAACGAATAATGGCAGCCAGAAAGGTTAACAGCATTAATGCACAGGTATATCTCGCTGATGAAGACATAAGATGTATCCTCCGCACTGCTCAGGCAGGAGCTTAAGTTCGGTATTCTTCTCTTCTCAGGCTTAGCAATACAATTATGATGCCAAAGAGCGCACTAATGCCTGATATATGTGGGCATGCTCACATGCTATGCGTTCCCAGGAGAGTGCTCCGGATAAGCGCCGTGCACCTTCTGATATCCTCCTTCTGGCGGAAGCATCACTAAGAAGCTTTATTATGCCTGCAGCTATATCCTCGGAAGATCCATCAGTCAGCCATAGATTTTCGCCATGAGAGAATCCGGCGAACATATTGTCGCCATAAGTGGTTATAACCGGCAGACCGTGTGCCAACGCCGTGAACAGACTGCTTCGCCTGCCGCTGGCACCATCCTCATAAGGCATAACCATCAAATCGCAGATATGAAGATATCTCGAAGCCTCCCGCTTAGGCATAGTGGGAAGCCAAAGCAGGCGCTCATTTATGCCTATCCTACCGGCATAATCCTCCAACTCCCTCTTGTAAGCCGCCAATTCACCTTTCCAGTCCAGCCCGCCGATAATGATAAGCCGGCAATTCTCCATCTGCCGTGAGGCCAGGGCAAAGGAACGCAACAGGATATCAAGCCCCTTGGCTTTATGGATAAAGCCGAAATGGCCTATCAGGGCCGCGTCCGATGCACCTATCTCCTTGCGTAGAGAAGCAACTTCATCCTCCGGCATATCTGTCGGAATGATCCCCGGCCCTACAGGGATTATTTCGGCTCCAGGAAGTATTGAAGATAGGCGGCGCAACTCCGCCAAATCGCCTTCGTTGCTGACTATCAGTGAGGAAGCGTTACGGATAAACCTGCACAGCGGCAGCTTGCGCAGCCTTCCCGCCCTGGGGAAAAGAAAAGGCCCATGCGTATCGTGAAAGGTTATGACCAAAGGCCGGCCGCTTCTGCGCACCTCACGCGCCAAACGCATCGGAAATAGAGTAGCTTCATAGATGTCGGTCTGATACTGCAGATGAACAATGTCCGGGTTGGAGGCTTGGATTACCGCCATAATGCGATATAACGATGCTCCACCCCAGCCATATAATTCAACCGACCGGTCTTGCGGCGACGCCTCCTTTCCGGCTGGGGCCGCAACACTGACCTCCAGCCCCTGTAAGCGTAAATGGTCGACAAGATGTCCACAGTAATCGGCCACACCACTCTTATCGCCTTTATATACTCCGCTTATCATAAGTATTTTCATCATTAATCCCCCATAGTGCGCCCTCTCCAACGGTAGATTGAAGAGTATCAGCTTAATAATTCATTATTTCTTAACGTCGGACCACACTTGAAAAGCATAATAACAGGGCCACATCCTCGGAGAAGGCAGGTGCGGCTATGGCAGCAGCACTGCTGCCGTTCACCGTCTGCGTCTTCACCGTCTGGCCATTGGAGGGGTTTATCCATCTGGCATCATAAGTTCCCGCCGGCAGGTTCACCGTCAGGTTACCTCCGCTTACATTACCCCATAAATAGATAATGTAGCTCTTGCCGCTCTCTGCCAGAGCCTCGGCGTATACCGTCCCACCGGGCTTGCCTGCCAGAATGCCGCG
>JAQUEL010000103.1 GCA_028685295.1 bacterium | reverse complement strand
CCATACTTAGAGGGAGTGTTCCCGATATTGAGCATAAGCGGTTAGCCGGAGAGGTTGCTTGGAAGGTATGCGGCGTTGTCGATGTAGTGAATGAGTTGCTGCTCGATGCAGCAGAATCACAGAGCCGCCTCTGAAACGGCGGCCGGCGAACAGAGGATATTATAAATTTTGACATAACGCCGATTCTACACTTAAGTATATTCACGTATCTTATATTTTGAACAGATAAAAGGCCTCCTTATTAATTTGGAATACGATTAAAAGGTCAGTGCTTCAACTTATAACCATATTGACGCCTCATGAAAAATAAGATAATATTAATGTTTGTGTGGGAAAATATTACAACGTTAATAAAGACCAGGAGGTGACCGGCTTGATCCTTGGGGATTATCTAAGGCTTGCACGTGAGAGCCTTCATTTGAATTATAGCAATGTAACGTATCTATCAAGTGGAGAGGTATCACAGAACTATCTAGCGCAGCTGGAAAATGACAAAATAAGGCAACCATCAATAAGGAAACTGCATATGTTATCCTCTATATACGGTATTCCTTATTATCAGATACTGCATGTGGCCGGTTACCTGAGTGACGGCAACAAAAGCGAGAAAGAGATTGTCGGTCATATTGCGCAGGATCAACCGCATCTTAAGGAAGCGCTTGATGATCTGCTGGCATCTATGCCCGAGGAACTCAATGCTCAGGAACGGAAGAATGCTCTGATAGGGTTTGGGTTTGCATCTAAATATATAAAGATAGTCAGGAATGCTTAAATCCTTTATAATGCTCTTTGAAAATTATAACGCGGAGGGTGTCCGGGTGGTGAGGAAGCGGTCTTGAAAACCGTCGCCCCGAAAGGGGTTGCAGGTTCGAATCCTGTGCCCTCCGCCAGCGTTTTTATCTTGTCAAAGCAAGATTTCTGTGGTAAAATACAGCAAAGTTGCGGCGCATTCGTCTAGTGGCCTAGGATGCCGCCCTCTCACGGCGGTGACAGGGGTTCGAGTCCCCTATGCGCTACCAAAAACAACGGCGTAAGCCGTGTTTTTGTTTTGATTGAAAAAAGCAGGATTATATTTGTTTAATTCCGGTGCACGTGGCGCTGTCGTCTAGCGGTTAGGACATCGCCCTTTCACGGCGAAGATCGCGGGTTCGAATCCCGCCAGCGTCACCAAAAAAACGGGCGACTAGCTCAGTGGTTAGAGCGCTTGCTTCACACGCAAGAGGCCACAGGTTCGAATCCCGTGTCGCCCACCATCTTGACAAAAACGGCGTATACGCTAAAATATAAATGAAAATAAATTTTCGGAGCTGTCGTCTAGCGGTTTAGGACATCGCCCTGTCACGGCGAAGATCGAGGGTTCGAATCCCTTCAGCTCCGCCAACCGTATCCATAACCCGCCTCGGGGATCCCCAAGGCGGGTTTTTCTTTATCCCATTCTGATAAAGCTTCACAGCTTCAGGCTTTGGGCATTGACCGTTACGATAAGAGTGCTCAGCGTCATAAAGATCGCTCCCATAGCCGGGCTGAAGAGTATGCCCAGGCTATAGAGGACGCCTGCCGCTAAAGGCAAGGCAATGATGTTGTAACCGGTGGCCCAAAGAAGGTTTTGCACCATCTTATTATAGGTAATCCTGGATAGTTCGATAATTGTAACTGCATCGAGCGGATTATTCTTTACCAGAATCACATCTGCCGCTTCCAGCGCCACATCGGTACCGGCGCCGATAGCTATGCCGACATCGGCTTGGGCCAATGCAGGGGCGTCGTTGATGCCGTCTCCCACCATACCTACTATCAGATGTCTCTCTTGTATCTCTTTTACTCTGGCGGCTTTCTGATCAGGAAGGATCTCGGCAAAATACTCCTCAATGCCGGTGTTTTTTGCTACCCAGGCTGCTGTCTGCGGATTATCTCCGGTCAACATTATCGTTTTAATACCCATCCTTCTCAGGCGGGAGACCGCTTCTGCTGCCTCAGGCTTTATGGTGTCGGTCAGGGCTATGGCGCCGATAACCTCTTTATCCATGATTACAAAGACTACCGTTTTGCCCTGCAAGGCCAGGGCCTTCAGGCTTTGCTCTTTTAATAGATGGTTGCTGTCCCGAAGATACCCCGGTCCTACAATTTTAATATCATGACCGTTAACCTCTCCCTGCGCCCCTTTGCCCGGCAGGGCACGGAAGGATGCTACTTCTTCTATGGAAGAAGTAGCGGCTGCAATAGCCTGAGCAATGGGATGCTCGGAACGCTTCTCTATGGAGGCGGCCAGGGAGATAACAGTCTTTGATGATATCTTTTCAGAGAGGGCCAGAATGTCGGTTACGCCAAATTTCCCCTCGGTCAATGTTCCGGTTTTATCATATATCAGCGCTTTAATATCTTTGGCTCTCTCGAAGGCAAGGCGATTTCTTACCAGTAAGCCGTTACTGGCGGACAATGAAATCGATGTGGAGATAACCAGAGGTATGGCCAGACCCAGGGCATGAGGACAGGCGATAACCATCACTGTTACCGTGCGTTCCAGTGCAAAGGCAAGTCCTGCTTTCACCACCAGCATCCATATTATCAGGGTTAAGGCTCCGCTCCCGAGTGCCGCCAGTGTCAACCACATGGCGGTACGATCTGCCAGACTCTGGACTTTAGACTTGCTCTGTTGCGCCTGATGCACCAATTCCACTACCTGGGAGAGATAAGATTCCCGACCGGTTTTCGTTACTCTGGCAATTATGGATCCTTCGCTGTTGACTGCTCCGCCGATAAGAGGGTCCCTGGGTGTTTTGGTTACCGGCTGTGCTTCGCCTGTCAGCATGGCCTCATTTACCGATGTTTCGCCTTTAATAACTACTCCATCTGCGGGTATTCGTTCTCCAGGTTTGATGATGATTGTGTTTCCTGGTTGCAATTTTTCGGTGGGTATCTCCTTTATCGTTCCATCGTCTTTCAGTAGATGCGCTTCTGCCGGAAGCAGGCGTGCCAGTTCTTCCAGGGCTCGTGATGCTCCTCTGACGGATCGCATCTCCAGCCAGTGTCCCAAGAGCATTATATCGATAAGGGTGGCAAGTTCCCAAAAGAGAGCGGAGCCAGGCAGTCCCAGCACTATGGCACTGCTGTATAAATAGGCTGTAGTAATAGCTGTAGCTACCAGCGTCTTCATGCCGGGCTGCCTAGCCTGTAGTTCGTCGGATATGCCTACTAGAAAGGGGTAGCCGCCGTAAAAGTATATAAATGAAGCTAAGAGGAAGGAGATATATTCAACGCCTTTAAAAGCCGGGTATCTGCCGAACGGCAATAAATCTCTGATGAAAGGCGATAGGAAGAGAAGAGGTAAAGTCAGGATAGTCGATATTAGGAAACGCTTCCAGTAATCGGCTATCATGGCGACATCATGATGCTCGGAAGAGATCGCCGGTTCTGTATTATCGGTCGTTGGCGCGGAGTTTTTCATAATCTCTTTATACCCGGTTAATTAACTTCGTAAATTATTGTTCTTTCTTTAAATGCGGCAGGATAATCAGTTTTTTCGGCGAATAGGCTATGAAGACAGTTAAGTCTCTGAAAGAATACTTAGAGCAGGGGCAAGCCACAACTGTTTTTGACAGTGTCTCCGAATGGAGAAAGGGGTCTTTTTTTCAGCCGTTTTGGGTGATATTTTAGGAAATAATATCCGGAGATGCCTATAGGTCCGGAAATTTTTAGAGGGTGATAACATGTCAACATCTCACCATATCCCGGGATATGTAAAGAGGGCTTGCATGGGGAACCTGAATTTCCTATGTTTTTTTGTCTCTCGCTTCTTCTGTCTCTTGTTTATTCTGCTATGCTTTATCGGTAGTGCTTTTGCCGGTGAAAAAGAAGAAGCTGTCGCGGGGTTGCGTCCTTTCGGCTATGATTTCTTTGCTGAGCCGGCACCGGCACTTCAGAGCGTAAGTCCGATTGTACCTGCTGATTATCGGCTTGGCCCCGGAGACAAGTTGCTTGTACGTTATCGTACGCCTGTAATAAATGAAATAGTGCATGAATTAACGGTGAATCGCAATGGGATACTGGCTATTCCTGATATCGGCGAGATACAGGTGTCGGGGCTGACCCAAGCTGAATTCAGGCGCTGTTTAGGAGAGAGGCTGAAAGAATATCTTAAAGAGCCCTCGTGCAGCGCTGAGCTTGTGGAGCCTGGAACGCTGACCGTATTTGTTTCCGGAGCTGCTGTGCGTCCGGGGCGTTATACAGTAAGTGCTCTCTCTGATACCTTTGATGTAATTTATGCCGCCGGCGGGCCATCTTATGATGGCAGCATGAGGGAGATTGCTCTAAAACGGAAAGGAAAAAGAATAGCGGTCATGGATATTTACAGGCTATTGCTTGAAGGCGTCCGCGATGCCGGCGAAATGCTTCATGATGGCGACATAATCTTTATACCGCTTACCGGTCCTAAAGTGGCTGTGACGGGCCAGGTGCTGCGTTCTGCATTGTATGAAGTGAAAGATGGAACAACTGTAGCGGAAGTGTTGCATATGGCCGGGGGTATAAAAGCAACGGCATATCCTCATATACTGCGTCTGCAACGCATTGAAAACGGCAGAAGGGTAGAGAGAACTCTGGATGCTGGGGCTCTGCTGGCCGATTCGCGCCATGCCGATAATATCACCGTAAAGAGTGGCGATATATTATCGATAGACGAGATCTCCGATATCATAGCCGGTCGTGTCGCAATACGGGGA
>JAQUEL010000102.1 GCA_028685295.1 bacterium | reverse complement strand
ACACGCCACCCAGCTTATGAAGGAAGGCGTAAATCCCAAAATAGTAAGTGAGCGCCTTGGACATTCCAGCATAGCCATTACGCTTGATCTGTATTCGCACGTCAGCCGGGGCCTGCAGCAGGAAGCCGTTGATAAACTTGATGCATCGCTGCAGAAGGCCATGGACAAACCCACTCAGAAGTCAGGTTAAAGGGTCTGTTGGTAAGTTATAGTAAAAACTTGGATAATCTTATGCCGCTTATAGGATAAATTTAGTATGTTCTTGGTAAACTTTAGGCATATTCACACATGCCGATAAGCATATGTTTCTGAAGCAGAGATCCGAAGCTGCCGGGGCTTCTGCCCCCCCATACCAAAGACGGCACAGTCTCGCCGGACATTGCCCATACCCAGATTTTGCATGGAGGCACTACGGCGGGATCTTAAAAAGCTCAATCCACCTCCCCAGACGGATGATCTGATTTTCGTCACCCATAACAAGACGCCGTACAAGCAGACAAACATCCGCAGGGAGCTGCACGAGGCCCTAGAGGCGGCCAAGCTGCCTATAATACGCTTCCATGACCTTAGACACACCTGTGCTTCGCTAGCGTATCAAAAGACAAGAGACATAAAGCGCATCTCTGATTATCTCGGCCACGCCCAGTCAAGCACAACCAGCAATATATACGTGCACTTATACCCCGAGATTAAATCACAGACCGTGGAAATCATTACCGACGACCTGTTAGATGAGTGATTTTGCATTTATTATGTTGTAAGTTTTGTTGTAAACCAAGAGAAAGGGTTTCCGAGAAAAACCCGGAAACCCGCTTGAATACTGGTGAGCCGTACAGGAATCGAACCTGTGACACGCGGATTAAAAGTCCGCTGCTCTACCGACTGAGCTAACGGCCCGTTTTTAGAGAAAAACCATTGATAATTTTATGCGAAGCGTCTCCTGTTGTCAAGCATGAAAAGGTGACAGAAGGTGCTTGTTTACTATCGTCTGTGCTCTGGCCGGCCCAACGGAGATCATTGATGCCGGCACACCGGATAACTCTTCAAGCCGGGCGACATAGAGCCTGGCCGCCTGAGGTAGTTCTTCCGCTGTTACAGCACCCGTGATATCCTCCTGCCATCCCTGAAGAACCTCATATATAGGTTCACACTCGGCCAAAACATCGGTACGTTCGGGAAATTTATCAATAATGGTATCTCTATATTTATAGGCAGTGCATATTTTAATTTCATCAAGCCCCGTTAGAACATCCATTTTGGTAACAGCCAGGCTGCTGAGCCCGTTTACGGCGGCGGCATAACGCAGCATCACCGCATCAACCCAACCACACCGACGAGGCCTTCCAGTGGTGGTGCCGTATTCATGTCCGGCATCACGCAACCTATCCCCAACGGTATCTTTCAATTCCACCGGAAATGGCCCCTCTCCTACCCGCGTGGTATATGCCTTGGTAATACCGATAACTCTGTCGATATCGGTTGGGCCGATACCTGTGCCCAGACAGGCACCGCCGGCAATAGGATGTGACGAAGTTACAAAAGGATATGTTCCCTGATCGATATCCAGCAGAGTGCCCTGTGCTCCCTCAAATAGAATGTTTTTACCTGCTTTATTGGCTTCGCTTACCAACTGCGTGGTATCCGTTACATAATGCCTGAGCCTGTCGGCCAACTGACTATAACTGTCGTAAATATCGTCAAAGGAGAGCGGTTCATGGTTATATATGCGCTGCAATACTCTATTCTTATCCTGCAACACGGTCGTCAGCCGCGCTCTAAACGTTTTTGAATTAAGCAAATCACTGATGCGAATCCCGCAACGATGCACTTTATCAACATAAGCAGGCCCTATGCCGCGACAGGTAGTTCCGATTTTCCCATCACCGCGTGTTTCTTCTTCAAGAGCATCGAGCAATTTATGATACGGCATGATAACGTGTGCATTCTGGCTGATGCGTAACCCCGCAGTCTCAACATTGCGTGCATTCAATCCGGCAATCTCTTCCAACAGAACAGACGGATCTACAACTACGCCTCCGGCAATGACGGAGATAGTATCGGGATAGAGTATGCCTGAAGGTATAAGATGAAGTTTGAACTCCTGCCCATCTACAACCACGGTATGCCCTGCATTGTTGCCGCCCTGATAACGAACAACCATGTCAGCGCCCTCAGCCAGCATATCGGTAACTTTTCCCTTACCTTCATCTCCCCATTGGGAACCTACTATAACTAATGTAGACATTGAACACCCCCGCTTGCAATTACTCTATATAATTGCAAGAAACATACCTGCATTAAAGCTCTCGAACGGGCAACAGCCCTTCTACGCTTGATGAAAATCTTTGCCATCAGAGCGTATCAATGCTTGAAATGCCTGTAACCAGTGAAAACCATCGTTATCCCATGCTCATTGGCAGCAGCAATGACTTCCTCATCACGAATGGAACCGCCCGGCTGAATTATGGCTCTTATTCCTGCGGCAGCTGCGGCATCAATTGCATCCCGGAAGGGGAAGAAGGCATCGGAAGCCATAACTGCCCCCTCAGCTCTCCCCTGCGCTTTTTTAACAGCCAATTCAGCTGCATCCACCCGGCTCATCTGGCCCACCCCTACGCCAACAGTAACGCCGTCGGCCGCCAGAAGAATGGCATTAGATTTAAGATGCTTTACCATCTTCCAGGCAAAAGCCAGATCACACCAGTCACGTTCATCGGGTTGAGCTTCGGTAACAACCTTTGCCGCAGATCTATCAAAAGCTAGTGTATCACGGTCCTGTATCAGCATGCCTCCGGTAACCTTCTTCATATCAAATCCGCTTGGAGTATATCCATTTTTCCAGTCAGTAACACTCAAGACGCGGAGATTCTTCTTTGTTTTCAATACTTCAAGTGCCTCGGGCGAATATCCCGGTGCAATTACGGCTTCCAAAAAAGTGCCGGCCAATTCACTGGCGGTATCCACATTCACAGGCATGCTCAGCCCAACAATACCGCCGAATGCCGATAGCGGATCAGCAGCATAAGCACGCTTATAAGCTTCGGTAATATTATCGGCTATCGCCGTTCCACAGGGATTGGTATGCTTGATTACCACTGCTGCCGGCTCGATAAAGTCTTTGACTATCTCCAGGGCTGCATCTATATCGATAATATTATTGAAAGAGAGTTCCTTGCCCCAGAGCTGCTTTGCATTAGCTACTGAAGGCTCCGAAGAACTGCCTTCCGCATAAAAGGCGGCGCTTTGATGAGGATTCTCGCCGTAGCGAAGATCCTGTATCTTCGTCAGAGAAAGAGGCAATTGCTTTGGATATTTAGGATAGCTTACCTCTTTACGCCCGCTCAGATACCTGAAAATCATACCGTCGTAAGCGGCTGTATGATTAAAGGCCTCTACAGCAAGCTTCTCCCTTGTTCCATAACTTAATGCACCTTTATTGGCTTTGAGTTCCTCAGCTATTTCGACATAGCGTGAAGGATCAACCACAACGGCAACGCCGGCAAAGTTCTTAGCTGCCGAACGTATCATGGAGGGGCCGCCGATATCAATATTCTCTATCGCTTCTTCCAGCGACACGCCTTCCCTGGCTACCGTCCGGGCAAAGGGATAGAGATTGACCACTACCATATCGATCGCCGGTATACCGTGCTCCTGTAGAGCATTCATATGCTCCGGGATATCCCTTCTGGCCAGCAATCCTCCGTGAACTCTAGGATGCAGCGTTTTAACTCTGCCATCCATCATTTCCGGAAATCCTGTGACATCGGATATGCCTACCACAGGTATGCCTGCCTCCATCAATGCCTTGGCAGTGCCCCCAGTGGAAATAATCTCTATATTAAAATCCTTCAAAACACGAGCAAAATCGATTATGCCCTCCTTATCGGATACGCTCACCAACGCTCGTCTTATTTTTACAAAATTCAGATCTGTCATAATTCCATACCCCATATATATTGCCACCCGGGCTTTCCTTCTGATCGCCCTGCGGATAAGATCGACTATATAGCCAACATCTCCGCTAAATGGTAATCATCCATATTAATTTTCTCCTCATGCTCCCATGCTTTGTTAAGCTTGCTATATATAATCTTATCCGATATTATGCCGACCATACAGCCATGATCGCCATTTATCAACCCATTGACGGCAGCCGCTCCAAAACGGCTTGACAGTATCCGGTCAAGTGCCGTAGGAGAGCCTCCACGCTGAACATGGCCGAGTACACTGACACGCGTTTCAAAGCCTGTAAGCTTTC
This sequence comes from bacterium, assembly GCA_028685295.1. Classification (GTDB taxonomy): domain Bacteria; phylum UBP13; class UBA5359; order UBA5359; family UBA5359; genus UBA5359. The sequence goes on along the minus strand of JAQUEL010000102.1, from coordinate 524 downwards.
CGATTTCGGAAGCTACCTTAACGGCTGAACAGGCTCCCTCGGCAACAACTATTATACTCGAAAGCTTGCCGCGCTTATACCCGGCCCGCAAACGCTGTGCGATCTTTTCCGGGCAATATTCCATTTCCGGCAGCAGAATGGCTTCAGCTCCACCGGAGAGACCGACCTCAAGAGCTATGCACCCCTTCTCTCTACCCATAACCTCGACAACGAATATTCTCTCGTGCGAATCCGCAGTATCGCGAAGCTTATCGATTATTTCCAGAGCGGTATTAACGGCAGTATCGAAACCTATGGAATAATCGGTACAGGATATATCATTATCTATGGAGCCGGGAATGCCGATTGTTGGAAAGCCCCAATTACGATAAAGAGCATCAGCACCATGAAAAGAGCCATCTCCGCCTATAACAACTAACCCGTCTATATTGTTGCTTCTAAGTATATCGACTGCCTTTTTCTGTCCTTCCGGGGTACGAAACTCCGGTGAACGCGATGATTGCAATATGGTACCGCCTCTGTTG
>JAQUEL010000032.1:16156-20395 GCA_028685295.1 bacterium | reverse complement strand
AGAATGTGTTAACCAATGACGATGTACGCTCTGAGAGAATAAATTGGCTGCTCGAGTAGGATTCGAACCTACAACCCTCCGGTTAACAGCCGGATGCTCTACCGTTGAGCTATCGAGCAGCGCAAGCGCAGTGAATATTTATTCAGTTGCACAGATTATTCTACCAGAAGTATAAAAAAAATCAATAGCCGTTGACTTTTTTATCAGGATTTACGCCGGCCGGTTGTCTTCCTACACCTCCGGAAGCGTCGGCAACCGGCCGGCTGATAATTCATACTTACGGCAATAATCTCTCCGTTTTGTTCCTGGGCCAGACATCGAGACGACAGAAGCCTTCGGCGTACCTGGCATCACATTGCAAGCCGCGAAACCGGGCACTGGTTTCTATATACTCAAAGATATCGATATTATCATGCTCTGCCAGCCAGGTTACCTGGCTCTGGTGGCAATTCAGGGCCTTGCGCTTTATCTCATACTCCTCTGTGATGTCCACATACTCCTGTGGCAAAAAGCCTACGCCCACCAGAGTATCCATATAGTAAATGGGAGCCACTGTGTCATGATACTCAGCTATATCGGTCTTATAATATGGTAAAGTAGCATGAAAGGAGGCATCAAAGACATGCTTGCCGACCATAACATGATCCGGCATATAATCGTAGGGCGGATGGGTGATGATTATATCCGGCCGAGTCTGACGAATGAGATCAATAAACCTATCCAGGCCATCTTTAGTAGGCGGTATTTCGCAATCAGGAAAATCCAGAGAGATTGATTCAGCCCCTATTATGGCAGCTGCTGCTTTAGCCTCCTCTCGACGAATCAGCCGCAGCTCGTCACTGGGTATAACAAAGTGTCCCTTATTGCCGTTAGCGGCATGACACATATAGACCTTGTGCCCCGCTCCGGCATATTTGGCCAGAGTACCGGCACAGAGCATCTCGATATCATCTGGATGCGCTCCTACAGCCAGCACCGTCATTTTTTCTTTCATTGTTATCTCCTCCATCTATTCAAGGGGCCTGCTGCCCTTGCTCTTTCTCCTCCAGGGAAACAGAGGCGACATTGCACTTCTCTGCGTCAGGATATTTCTGGCATACCCCTGTCTTAACTATGGCCGCTACCTCATCTATAGTATCGGCAATGTGAAAAAGATCAGTATCCCCAGGAGAGATAAAGCCTTCTTCCATCAATTGCTTATTCATCCAATCCATCAAGCCTTGCCAATGCTCTCTATTGACTAATGCCACCGGGAAGGGTTTTATCTTTTTTGTTTGAATAAGCGTCAGGGATTCAAAAAACTCATATAGCGTACCGAAGCCTCCGGGCAGAATAACGAAGGCTACAGCATATTTAACAAACATGACGTTCCTAATAAAGAAGTAGCGAAAATTGAGCGGCACAGTCTGATATTGATTGGGGCGCTGCTCATGGGGCAACTCTATATTGAGACCTACGGAAATACCACCGGCGGCCATAGCGCCCTTGTTGGCAGCCTCCATAATGCCGGGACCGCCACCGGTAATAATGGCGAAACCATCTCCGGCCAAACGATAGGCGATATTACGCGCCAGTTCGTAATCAGCATCGCCCGGTTTGGTACGAGCTGAGCCGAAGATAGTAACCGCAGGAGGTAAATCAGACAGCTCCTCAAAACCATTGACGAACTCAGACATAATTCGGAACATCCGCCAGGTATCCTGCTTGGTAAAGGCATCTATGAGATATTGCCTCTCTGTATGGTTATTGCTAACAGCCTGTGCGGGTTTGATTACTTTACTCAATTCGGTTTCACGCTCCTACTTCGTTTTCCTTGTGAAGACGGGCCGTCAGATATTGCAGCCTTTAAACTCTTCATAACGGTTCATTATCATACTGTAAAGGAGTTCACCGGGCTTTATCAGGCAGAGGCTCTCTATTACAGCTCCTATTCCCTTATCGGCTATTTCCTGCTGCAAAGCTACCGCTGATGGATCACTGGGATGAGCAAAGCATAACGCTGCAGCTATGCCGCCGGCAATATATCGTGGCTTGATACCGCATTCCTCAGCCATTCTGGCCGCTCCTACCAGACGGTCCCTGGATGCCAGTTTACGATACGGATCACGCCCCACCCGCAACACGGTATCACGAAGCTTACGGCTACCAAAACGCCGTAACAAATCATCAATATTCTCTTGTAGGCCCAGACGATCCAGGCCGTGTTTTTTCTCCAAAGCAAGGCGTGCTTCCCTCAGGGCACCATACACCCGACGGTGGATATCTTCATCTTCTACCGCCTCATAGATGAAACGATAACCTTTGATATAGCCTTCATAAGCTGAAAGGGCATGGCCAGCATTATGAATAAAGAGCTTACGTTCTACATAAGCAATGAAGTTATCACAGAAGAGAAAGCCCTCTATGCGCAAACGTTCTCCCTTCCAGGCAGCAGCATCCAGCGGCAATATTTTGTATGGTTCCACTACCATCAGCAGTGGATCGCTATTATTGAAGCTTTCTTCCATAACGGGCACCATACGAGCTACAACCGTTTCCACAAAGGCTACCTGTTCGCCGGCATAATTAAACAATGCAGGCGGCAAAGCATCTTGCACATACCCGTGCATTATCTTACCTGCATCATAAAGATTCTCGCAAAGGACCACATTCAGCGGCGTCTGTACTCCAGCGGCATGCCGTCGGGCAATACCGGTTGCTAAAGTAGGAGCAATATGCCTGAGCGCACCCCCGCCCACAGCCGTAACTACCAGGGCTGCACCGGCTATCTCAGCTGCGGCTTCCTCTACCTGATGGCCGTCTACGGCGCGAATATTGCCTACCAGTACACGATAGTTCTCTTCGCTGATTATCTCTATCTCATAGCTGCCTCGCTCGTTGAGCAGACGAATCAGCTCCTGGTTGACATCAATAAAAACGGTCTCATAGCCGGACTCATACAGTAACTGAGCTACAAAGCCTCGCCCAATATTTCCTGCTCCGAAAATTACGGCTTTTTTCATTATATCCTCACTTCAACGGTGTCTTTTCCATAAATTCCAGTGTTTCCTCAAAACTGCGTATGCCGGTGGTAGCTCCTATGGCAGTCACACAAAGGGCTCCGGTGGCATTGGCAAATTTCAGCGTCTTTTCCAGATCCCAGCCTCGCATAATACCAGTTAGAAAGCCGGCTACAAAACTATCTCCGGCTCCTACCGCATCCACAGCTTCCACCATAAAGGGCGGCATGATCAGCTCATTCTCTCCATCGGTGGCGTAGCTGCCCTTGCTTCCCATCTTAATGGCTATCAACTCGATACCGCAATCCATGAAAAAACGAGCAATATCCCGCGGCTCCTTCAATCCGGAGATCTGCTGCGCTTCATCCAAGCTGGGGAGAAAAATATCCAGATGTTGCAGGCAGGGTTTTAGCAAAAACATCCAGCGTCCGGTAGCATCCCAAGCGGTATCCAGCGATGTTTTTATGCCCATTTTCCTAATTCTCTTCAGAGCCTCGGCCGCTTGGCGGCCATCGAATTTAGGCATCAGAAAATGTCCGGCTATATGTATCAGCTGACTTTGCGCCACTACCGTATAATTAATATCGCTCTCTTCAAAATCTCCATTGGCTCCGGTATGATGAAGAAAGGTCCTCTCTCCGGAGGAATCCACCATAACCATGGTAGCAGAGGTGCTCATCTCTCGACTACGAACTATGCCGCGCGTATCCAGCCCGTAATGATTACAGGCATTAACCATGAAATCACCGAAACCATCGTCACCCACTTTACCGATGATGCCGGTTTTCAGGCCTATCTTAGCCAGAGCTATACCTGTATTGGCAGCACAACCGCCGCTATGCAACTCCATCTGCGATACTAAGGCCAGCTTACCTTTATCGGGTAGCTCTTCCACCGGTTTAGCTACCACATCGGCTACCAGAATACCCAGAGTCGTTACTTCAAGCATGTCGCCTCTCCCCCAAACAATACATCCTGCAGATGCGGTTGTCGGTTCCCTGTTGTTAGTTATTGCTTTTCAGCCTGGCTCTCCGATATTTCTCCTGGAAAACTGCGCCTTCCCGGAAATATTTAGCCGGCGGCTGTTAACCCATTATACCAGCAGAAGTCGAAGTGTAACAAGGCAGATAAGAGCGCTTTACCGCCCTGTTTATGCACAAATGCTCAGTTTCTGTCAATATGTTCGGTAACAATTTATTCTGGAAGCTTTCTGAAAATCCTGCTAAAGCGGAATAAGGGT
>JAQUEL010000032.1:0-16056 GCA_028685295.1 bacterium | reverse complement strand
CGTTGCGGCAACACCATGCCCTTGATCATATCCGGAGCGGGATTGAGACCGGTCGCTATCTCATCCAGACTAAGACGATGTGTCACCAGTTGTTTGAGTTTCAGGCGACCGGAAGCAATAATCTCTATGCTACGGGAAAAGGTGAAGGGATTAATAAATGATCCCATAATGCTCAGTTCCCGGCTAAAAATATCATAGGGTAAAAAATTGACCGAAGCATCCTTTGGAGCCACGCCGAAGATCAGTACCCGGCCTCCCTTACGTGGCAGTTTGAGAGCCTGCTCTACTGTTTCTGTACGGCCCACAGCCTCAATAACCACATCTGCCCCGCCTGCAAATTCAGCTTTCGTAAGGCTCTGGAGTCGCTCCGGCTCCAGAGCCTCAACAGCGCCCAATTCCAGGGCAACAGCCCTTTTAGTCGGACTGGGATCAGAAAGGATAACACGGGAGGCACCTGCTTCCAGGCAAAGTTGCAGAAGAACAAGCCCTATAAACCCGCCGCCTATAATAACCACACGCTCACCGATACGCAATTCCAGCAAATCGATACCATGCAGACAGCAGGATACCGGCTCCACCATGGCCCCTTCCTCTATGTCCATCTGCCCGGGCAGTTTGTAGACCTGGCTGGAGGGTACCCGGCAGTATTGGGCAAAGCCGCCGTCTATATCCACCCCTAAAGCAACCAGGTTATCACACAGATGCGGCTGACCACGGCGGCAGGCAGCACATTCGGTACAATTAACGATGTTGGGATCTACAGATACTCTGTCCCCGACAACAAAGTTTTTGACTCCAGGTCCTATCTCATCAATAACACCGGCAAATTCATGACCCAAAACAACAGGAAATTTAGCTGGGGACGTTCCTTTGTTAATGCGAAAATCCGTGCCGCAGAGTCCGGCCGCCTCAACCCTGACCATGACATCGCCATAGCCTAAGGGAGCAGGAGAACGCTCTACAACCGCGTAACTGCCAGGCGTATTAAAAACTATTGCTCGCAAGTTACATCCTTTCCGGAGCCGAGATGCCCATTATTGTAAGCAGATTAGCCAGCACCTGGCGTGTAGCCTTGCAAAGAGCCAATCTGGATGAAGAGAGCCCTCTGTTTTCGCCCAGGATACGGCAATTGTTATAAAATTGGTGAAATAATGCCGCCAGATCTTGTGAGAAGCGTGGTAGACGATGCAACTCAAAGGTCTCCGCCACTTCCTTTATCTCGCGCGGATAATCCAGCAGTTTCTTCATCAACTCTATTTCGCTCGGCTCCTGCAGCAGGCTTAGATCAGCCTCATCAGGCTGCAACTTCCATGCCTCATCATGGAATAAGAGGCTACAGATACGAGCATGGGCATACTGCACATAATAAACAGGGTTCTCGTTGGATTGTTCCACCGCTAAGGCCATATCGAAATCAAGCTGGCTATCTGTACTGCGCATGATGAAAAAGAACCGGGCGGCATCACGTCCTACCTCGGCCAGAATATCATCCAAACTGGTGAACTCCCCGGCACGCTTGGACATCATAACCTGCTCACCACCGCGCATTAGACGCACCATCTGTATTATCAGAACCTCCAGCGCCTCGGGAGGATATCCCAGAGCTTGTATGGATGCTCGCATACGCGGGATATAACCGTGATGATCGGCTCCCCAAATATCTACAAGACGGGTAAATCCTCTATCCAGTTTGTTTTTATGATAAGCTACATCCGCAGCCAGATAGGTGGGCACCTCGTTTTGACGTATCAACACACGGTCCTTATCATCACCGAAGACGGTGGCTTTAAACCATAGCGCATCAGCATTGGGATAAACATAGCCTCTCTTTTTAAGCGTTTCTATGGCTTCTTCCACTAAACCGGATTCATAAAGATCGCATTCACTGAACCATGTGTCAAAGGTTACACCGAAATTCTCTAGTGTCTTTTTCTGTTCAGCCAGAAGGCGCTTTTCACCTATTTTACGAAAATGAGCTATACGCTCCTCTTCAGGCAGCTTGCTGGGAACATCGCCTTCTCGTTCAAATATATCGTGAGCAATATCAATTATATACTCGCCGTGATAACCATCTGCAGGCATCGCTACCGCCTCTTCCAGGATTTCACGGTAACGAACATCTATGGAACGCCCCAACATCTCCATCTGAGTGCCGGCATCGTTTATATAGAATTCCTTGCTCACATCCCTGCCGGCGGCTTTGAGCAGCCTGGCCAGCGTATCGCCCACAGCGGCACCACGCCCATGCCCTACATGCAAAGGGCCTGTGGGATTGGCGCTGACAAATTCCACCAATATGCGCTCGCCCGGCAGCGGCTCTGCACAGCCGTAATCTTTTTTCTCCGCTAATATACGTTTCAGATTATCAGCCAGAACCTTTTGAGCCATAAAGAAATTTATGAAACCTGGGCCGGCTACCTCTGTGCTACTGATGATATCAGGGTCCAAGTCCATTCGCTGTTTAATGGCCTCCGCCAGCATTCTAGGCGGCATGGAACTCCCTTTGGCTGCTTGCAGCGCAATATTGCAAGCATAATCCCCATGTGCTTTATCACGGGGAACCTCTATAATCACTTCCGCTCTATTATCAGCGGAGAGAATGCCCTCCTTCTGCAGGAGTTGCAATGCATGGGCTACTCTGGATTCCAGATAGTCAATTACCATCTAACCTTGCTCCTTTTTATTCATACAAAAGTTATTTTAGCCCAAGCGGGAAAGACCGTCAAATATCGGTGAGGACTCTTTTTCTATTCCTCCGGAAATTTTGCCTGCTTTTTTCCTACAGTAAATTTACACCGCCGCCAAACAAAACAAACACAGGCCTTTTAACCGGCATGCCGCTATGGCGCAGGTTCGATAATGCGTCCGCTCTCGCGTATAGCTATCCTTGTAGATGATTGCTTCTGTTCATTAACTATCTCCAGGAATATCTCGACAATGCGACCGTCAAATTGCGTGCCGGCTCCTTCCTTAAGACGCTCCAGAGCTTCTTCCATGTCAAGAGCCTTGCGGTAAAGACGGTTTGAGGTCATGGCATCAAAGGCATCGGCCACACTGATAATACGAGCCCCCAGGGGAATAGCCTCTCCCTGTAACCCCTCCGGATATCCCTGGCCGTCTACGCGCTCGTGATGATACAAAAGATATAACGAGGCATCTCCAAGAAAATCAAGCGGCTTTACGATCTCCATGCCGTGGATGACATGGCTTTTCATTATCTCGTACTCTTGACTGGTCAGAGAGCCGGGTTTTTGAAGGATATAATCATTTATGCCTATCTTGCCCACATCATGCATCAGAGCGGCATGGCGAATAGTTTCTATTTCCCTTTCCGATAGCTTGAGCCTTTCAGCAATAGCTACCGCATTTCTGGCTACAGCCTGAGAATGTCCATGCGTGTAATCATCCTTGGCATCAATAGCCATACTTAATGCTTCTATGCTTCCCAGATATGCCTTGCGGGTTTGCAACTGTAAAGAAACATCTTCAAGCATAACGGCAGCCTGACAGGTAAGAGCGGATATGGTATCCAAATCCTCAGAGGAGAACCGCCGGCGCCGTTTTTGCACCAGCGTCAGCACGCCTACTGAATAGGAGTGCACCACCATGGGTACCGACAGCACTGTTCTTCCCATATACTCCAATTCGACACAGCCCAACTCCTGCTGTTTACGTATATCTATAGCCATGATCGGACGACAGGAACGAAAAGCCTCTCCGGTAACCCCTTCTCCGGCATCAAAGACGGTATCGATAATTTTCGGAGCGCACCCTTCCGCAATTTTCCAAACAAGATGCCCTTCTTCATCAGGCAGAGCCAGACCGTAAACATCGGCTTTGACTACCGCCTGAGCAGCGGCTATTAGCATCTTCACTACATCAGCGCTGTTAAAGGCGGTCAATGAAGAGGTATTGCCGGCCCGGTAGAGAGAACTCAAACGAAGATCCTGACCCTCGATAACCTTATCAGCCAACCTGAAATACCCTGCCAGGGTAAGGGTATATCCTCCAGCCAAAGCAAGCAGCAAAGGCACTATATCCAATATAATATTATATTGGATAAAGAGTAGCACTGCAGCTGAGAAGAACACGGTTATCAAGACAAGCAGACAGGCCAAACCGCCCAATGCCCTATAACGAAGCACGCCCAGGCCGGTCAGAACGCCGCAGAGAAGTATCAAGGCTATAATCAGCAGCTTCGGCAAATTATGCAAATAACGGCCTTCTATCATGGTATCTATAGCCGCGGCATGTATCATGATTCCATCCATTGCGCGCAGCGGCGTTATATGGACATCGCTTAACCCCGGGCCGATGCTGCCTATGATGACGGCTTTATTTTTGAATGCTTTCGGAGAGACCCGGCCGGCCAGAACATCAGAGTAAAGATAACAACCTCGTTTTCGCTTAAAATTGACAGCCATTTGCCCACCGCTTTCCACGGGGAGATTCTCGCTCCCCAGCATTACCCTTGTAGCAGTGGAATCGGTTTGCAGCTTACGTCCTGAATAGAGAGCGGTCACAGCTGCTCCGAAATAGGGATAATAATCATTTTTATATTTAATAAAGAGCGGCACTCTACGAGCTATTCCATCCCTATCGTCTGCGTTCAGGTTGATATGAGCCAGGGTAAATACGGCTTGGCGCAACTGAGGCGCCGGTATCGTCAGGTCATCCACTTCAACTATACCGGAAGCAACTTTGGCAGCGGGTTCTCGGGAGGTACAGACGGGCAGAATAACCCGCCCACTGCGATGGCAGGCATTAGCCAATAAACGATCGTCTTCTTTATTCGGCTCGGAGAAGATGATATCGAAAGCTATCACCCGGGCACCATAAGCAGCCAGCCTATCCACCATGGCGGCATGATAGCGTCTCGGCCAGGGCCAGGCTCCCAGCCGGCTCAGACACTTTTCGGTGATGCCTATCACTACCACATCGGAGGAGTCCTCTTTTACTCTCTGGGCTCCATCCAAGCGGAACATACAGTCGTAGGCAATAAGCTCCAGTCGCCTGGTAATGCCGGCATGCCACACCCATATAGCCAATATGGAGGCTAGAATTCCCCATGCCAGGCCTCGCAAATCACGCCGGTAATCGACCAGTTTCATCCTTTCTCAGCCTCTTTACGTCCATAGAGTATTGCTTCCGCCATGCGGCAGGCCATGACAGTGCTCTTCACATCGTGTACCCGTACAATGGAGGCACCATTGGCAACGCCCAGGGTATTGACGGCTAGCGTGCCTTCCAATCTTTTCTGTGGGGATGTATTAAGAATCGCTCCGATAAAGGATTTGCGTGAAGCACCCAACAATATAGGTCTGCCTAGGGAACGTAACTCCATCAGACGTCGCAGGATCTCTAGATTGTTATCCCGTGTCTTACCAAAGCCTATGCCGGGATCTATAGCTATACGATCCTCCGCCACACCGGCAGCCACAGCTCTATCGATAGAATCGTAAAGAAAGGAGATTATCTCTCCCATAAGATCTTTATACGAAGGAGCCAGATGCATGGTTTCAGGAGTTCCCTTGATATGCATTGTTACCAGAGAAGCCCCTCTGCCGGCCACTACCGAAGCCATATCAGGATCATGTGTCAAACCGCTAACATCATTAATAATGGAGGCACCGGCCTGCAGAGCAGCTGCCGCTGTGTCGGCATTCCTGGTATCTATGGATATCGGCACCTCTGTCTTATCCGATAAGCGTTCTATCACTGGTATCAAGCGTGAAAGCTCTTCATCTACAGCTACTTCCGCAGCTCCCGGCCTAGTGGATTCCGCTCCAATGTCTATGATATCGGCTCCCTCTTCAATCATATTCAGAGCATGCTCCAATGCCATATCAGTATCGAGATAGCGCCCGCCGTCAGAAAATGAATCCGGCGTCACATTAAGTATACCCATGACCAATGTCCGACGGGAGAGATCATACAGCTTCTCTCCTATGCGCCAGTACGCTTTTTTTGTAACGCAGGCATTGAGAGCTGCTTCAGCCTCCTTTGCCAGCAGAGGCAACCCGAAGGGCTGCTGATGAAGAAGAGCCAGCGCAGAGCGAAGTTGCCCCTCTGTGCCCATCATAATAATATCTGTATGCTCTGCCGACATATTAGAAGCTTCCCAACTTAGCGCAGCATCGCCGTCACGGGCCAGCATTCCCTGCTTTATCAACATAGCGGCACGAACGGGAACTCGTTTCAAATAGAGCAGATGATGACCGGTTTTAGGCAGCATCCGCTCCATACCGCGCGGATCGACGCCTATTGATGCCATAGCGCCGGCTATCTCCTCTTTGCCCGATAATTGCAGCACCCTGACGAAATAACGGTGTACGTGAATGCTCAAGTAATTACTCCCAAACCACTCTCGCCCCGGCCGCTGCCCGGGGCGAGGTACATCTTATCGATTCAAAAACAATTTTCAAAAGGTCCTGTTCGAAATTCGCTTAACGCCGTCTGGAACGCCCGCCCCTTTTGGATTCTGTATTGCGCTTCAGCTCCAATAATCGCTCTTCACTCTTTTTCATAAAATTACCAAGCAGATCTTCAAAACCTGAACCGGAGCCGGCTGAAACGGACTTGCGCCGGGACGGCGCCTGCTGGACTTGCCTCTCTGCTCGGGGCAAAGCCTTACGCACGGAGAGTTCAATCTTACCCCGCTCGTCAATGGCAATAACCCTGACCGTAACCCTATCATTTTCTTTGAATAGCTCCCGCACATCCCTGACATAGGTATCCGCCGCTTCAGAGATGTGCACCAGACCGGATTCCCCTCCCGGCAACTCGACAAAAAAACCAAAATTAGTCAATTTGGAGATGCTGCCTTCGACAATCTCGCCCAATGTTACAGGCATTTGGAATTATTCCTCCTTGTTATCGGCCTTACGACCGCCAGTACCCTCATAAAATATTAAGAAGCTTGCTTTGTATCCGGGTACATAAATCCATAATAAATTTATAATTCAGAGACCGATTTGTCAAGTACGTGATGAATAACCACCAGTTTTCCATCGAACGCATATAGTGTCAATATCTGTGCCACTTTTGATCTTCACTTCGATCTAAATCAAACCGATTCTTATTGCCCTACCCTTTCTGCCATTCCCACCTATCAACACGCTCTAACGCTTAACCGATGGCTTTGCAGTTTCACTTTCCGATTTATCCTTACCGGAGCCACTGTCCTGAGTTACAATCTCCTTTTCAGAGGCGGGTACAGCTGTAGCCCCTCTCTTTTCTTCTTTGGTAAGTACCCGATAGCCTATTTCACCTGGAGCCGTCATACCCAATTTTTGACGCGCTTCTTGCTCTATTCCTTCATCGGTTCCGAGTTCTTCAATACGTTTCTTTAGAGTTTCATTCCTTTTCTCTTCAATGGCCACCTGCTTTTCCTTCTCCCTGAGCCGCGTAGTCTGAACAGCATTACGGTAACAAGCTTGTCCAAAGGTAAAGAGTATATAGCCCAGTAGAAGCAATAGAAAAAAGATTTTCATTGTCCGACGATTATCCATGTTAATTATACCTTATGGACCTTAATAAGGTTAGTAGTACCTGTTACGCCTATGGGAACTCCGGCCGTTATCACGACGACATCTCCTTCAGAGACAAACCCGGCTGCCAGAGTACGCGCTACCGCATTGGCTATCATCTCATCAGTGTTGGATATCTGATCCGCCCGTAGAGGAAATATTCCCCAGGATAGAGTCAATCTTCGCATGGTAGCTTCCACAGAGGTAACGGCCACTACCATAGCTCCCGGCCGGAACTTGGCTATCATTCTGGCCGTATATCCGGAAGAGGTAAAGGTAATCACAGCCGGCACTTTAAGGTCGGCTGCCATAGCTGCCGTAGCTTCCCCGATAGCCTCGGTTATGGTATCGACAGGAAGATCCATCTTTTCCACCCGAAGCCTTTGGTGGTCAAAGCTGCTTTCCGCGCTTAAAGCTATCTGATGCATCATCGAGATACATTCTACCGGATACTCACCTATAGCCGTTTCACCGGAGAGCATGGTGGCATCGGTGCCGTCAAAGATAGCATTAGCTACATCCGTAACCTCAGCTCTGGTAGGCCTGAGATTCCAGATCATGGATTCCAGCATCTGTGTAGCCGTGATCACCGGCTTGCCGACACGATTACATTTAGCGATAATTCTTTTCTGCTCAATAGGAACCTTGGTTATATCGCTCTCTATCCCCAAATCCCCTCTGGCTACCATGATGCCGTCAGCGATCTGCAGAATGGCATCAAAATTATCCAATGCCTCCCTTTTCTCTATTTTGGCTATAACCGGAACGTTTACACCCTTATCTTCGATGATTTCTTTAATCCGCAAAACATCGTCGGCGGTTCGGACAAAGGAGACGGCAAACATATCTATACGCTGCGCCAGACCAAAAGCCAAATCCTTAAGGTCTTTATCCGTCAAAGCGTTCATGCCGGTGCCGGTTACCGGCAAGTGAATGCCGCTGCGGGAAAAGAGTTCGCCTCCGTCTATAACCTTGCATATTAGATTATTATCAGTGGCCCTGCTTACCTGTAGCTGAATCAAGCCATCGCGCAATAAAATAGTATCGCCCGGCTTAATATCACTGATCACCGCTGGAGGTACATCCAGAAAAACTCTCTCCTGTGATCCCTCTACCGGATCAGCCGTCAAAATAAATTCATTGCCGGTTTTCAGCATTACACTGTTCCCGGCAAAGGATCCTATCCTCAGCTTGGGCCCCTGAAGGTCCATCAAAATACCTATAGGTCGGCCCAACTTGTGCTCAAGGTTACGCACCATGCTTATCCGCCGTGCATGATCTTCATGTGTGCCGTGAGAGAGGTTAAGCCTGGCAACGTTCATGCCTGCCAGTATCATACCTTCCAATACATCCTCCTTGTCGGAGGCCGGACCCAGAGTAGCAATTATTTTAGTTCTTCTTAATATCATAAGCACTATTCCTCGATATTCTAGTTACTTCTGCAAGAGCCTGCCGAAATCCTGCATCTGTTGCTTATAGAGCAATTTTCAATCCGTAAAAAAGGTGCAGAAGCAGTGGAACACTTATTCCACCATTTCTGCACCTACGTAATCTTTATTCGATACTTTCGTAACATACCAAATATATCTTTGGATTACGCTTCGGATGATTTATTTTAAGTTGTAGAAAACTTTCCTACCACGGTACTCGGCTACACCGTTCAGCTCCTCTTCAATACGGAGCAACTGATTATATTTAGCCACACGGTCGGTACGAGACGGGGCACCGGTTTTTATCTGGCCGGCATTGACGCCCACTACTATATCGGCTATAGTGGCATCCTCTGTTTCACCGGAACGATGCGAAACTACAGCCGTATAGCCGGCCTTCTTGGCCATCTCAATAGCATCAAGCGTTTCACTGATGGTGCCTATCTGGTTTACCTTAATGAGGATAGAGTTGGCCGTACCCATCTCAATACCCCGCTCAAGACGAGTAGTATTGGTAACAAAGAGATCGTCTCCCACCAACTGTACCTTCCTGCCCAGAGCTGAAGTTAAATTCTTCCAGCCGTCCCAATCGTCCTCAGAGAGGCCGTCTTCAATGGAGATCACCGGATATTTAGAAGTAATATCTCGATAGAACTCTATCATCTGATCGCTATTACGAGTTACGCCTTCACCGGAAAATACATACTTGCCGTCCGCATAAAGCTCAGTAGCAGCGACATCCAGAGCAATAAAGGCATCCTTGCCAGGCTCGTATCCAGCCTTGCCGATAGCCTCAATTATAACCTGGATAGCCTCTTCATTTGATCCCAGGTTGGGAGCAAAGCCGCCCTCATCGCCTACAGCGGTATTCAGACCCTTTCCTTTGAGGACGCTGCGCAGAGAATGAAAGACTTCGGCACCCATGCGTAAAGCCTCACGGAAAGAGGAGGCACCGGCCGGCATGATCATAAACTCCTGAATATCCACATTATTATCGGCATGCTGACCGCCATTGAGAATATTCATCATGGGCACAGGCAGCTCACGAGCGGAAACCCCTCCGATATACTGATAAAGAGGAAGACCTACCGCCTGTGCAGCAGCTTTACATACAGCCATAGAAACACTCAGAATAGCATTGGCCCCAAGGTTACCTTTGTTAAGAGTACCATCAAGACCTATCATAATCTTATCAATAAGGATCTGCTCGGTGGCATCCAGCCCTACCAGTTCAGGCGCTATTACCTCATTGACGTTCTCCACGGCTTTTAAAACACCCTTGCCGTTAAAGCGGGCCTTATCTCCATCTCTCAGTTCTACTGCTTCATGGGCCCCGGTGGAAGCTCCGGAAGGTACCGCCGCCCAGCCCACTTCGCCACATTCAAGCATTACCTCAGCCTCTATAGTAGGGTTGCCGCGGGAATCCAGTATCTCTCTGCTATGTATTCCTACAATCGTGGTCATGTCTATCCTCCTTAGAAATTTATCATCGTGCAAACCACAGAAGGAGACGGCAGGCTCTTGCCGTCTCCTAATAAAACCAGTCTGTATTATATCACGGGCTAGAGCTAAAGTGAATTATATTTAAGGTACGTCCCCTAACGCCCCTCACAAATTACCGGGAGGCGTATCAGTCCTCCCGGTAGTTCAAATAATTGGTTTCAGATAATCTTTACAAACTTTATCGATAAACGGTCAGAATTTGTAATCGGCGGCTATCTTGGCACAGGCTTCCTCGATACTGATTTGGCCGAGTTCCACCAAAGACAGGTGATTTGCCGCCCGAGTCTTCCATTCATCATCACCTAAATGATATGGAGAGGGAACGGCCTCAAGCAACATATCCCTGAAGACGGAGCTGACATCCGGCCTATCCTGGTAACCGAGAAAGTCCTGACCGTAAGTCAATTCCCTATAGATAGTTACGTCGGACCTGTCTGTCGTAATCATCTTCTGTCCTTTTTTGCCGGCAACAAAGGAGATAAACTTCCAGGCATCTTCCGGGTTCTTGGTATGGGCCGATACGGCTAAAGCTGCGGCAACCTGGAAGAAGCAGGGCTTATCACCCCTAGGCATGGGAGCGGCACCCCAGCGGAACTTGATCCCGCCGCGTTGTCGTAACACATCCAGATAATCCCTACCGGCTACGCGCATGGCCACTGTTTCCGCCTGAAAGAAGTCGGTGTTACGTCCTGAATTACCCATCCCCTGTTCTTCCGCCGCTTTTGGCGCTATACGATCTTTTAGGCGTAGATCGGAGAAAGCCTTTAGAGCCGTTATCGAAGCAGGCGTATTAATCAGGCACCTCTTGCAATCATCGGTATAAAAAGCACCGCCATGAGCGTAAAAATATGATAGAAGCAGAGCATCGTGCAGCGAAAAAGTGGCATTATAGGCGTAGACACTTATCTTGCCGTTCTCCTTTTTAACCAGCTTTCTGGATTTCTCCTCAAACTCCTTGAAGGTCCAGTTTTTAGAGGGATACGGCACCCCGGCCCTGTCAAAGATATCCTTATTATAGTAAACACCCGGAGTCCAGGTCCAAATAGGCACAGCCAACTGCTTGCCGCCTATATTAAAGGCCTCTACGAGATTAGGCCACATTTCCTTTTTCATGGCTTCAAACTCCGCCGTTTCGGTGTACTTGTTCAGCGGCAGCAGAGCTCCCCTGGAACCCATATCGTAGACATTGGGTGTCGTCACTAAAACCACGTCCGGCAGAGTTTTGGAAGCCGCCATGGCCAACAGTTTGTACTGATACTGTCCCTGGATACCCATCAGTTTAGCGGGCTTGGCCGGATTGGTGGCATTGTAAGCATCTACCAGCTTCTCGGCAAAGCCGTAGTTGTAAACATCCCCCCACCACATAACCGTTATCTCGTTCTTGTTCTGTGAACCGCATCCGCCAAGCAAAGCTGCAGATGCTATCAATAGCACCGCTATCAAGGCGATATTTTTCTTCAAAAGTTTTCCTCTCCTTGTCTGTTTGTGAACATTTTCTCATTGCCTGAACATTTTTCGTTCGCAAGGATATTCGTTATAATAGACGCACTATCCTTCTTTAAATTATACAATTATGGAAATTATCTAAAATACTTGCATTGCTATCTACCGGCGAAGAGATTATCTTTATCTATCGAATACCATTCGATTACCGTGTCCCCGGCAGCGAGTATATCTTGATAAGCCCCCTGGATGTACAGGTCTACATTGCCCAAAGATTGCTTATTAGCTTGGAGCCATGAAATTTTGGCAAGAATAAAGCCCTTTTTCCGACCTGAATGTACATCAAAAAAGGCAATCTCTTCATTGCCTTTTTGACGCTGCTTTCATTGCTGATACCCTAAAACTCTGTTCCATAAACAGCTTCCCATATCAGCTCCGGAGCCGTCCTTATCTCTTTGGCTATTACATCGGCCTTGTAGGAAGCAGTCAAGTTTAATTTTTCTATCGGGCGATAAGAGAGATTTAGACCGGCTTTTAGCTTGTTATTAGAACTGATTTCCTGATCTACATAATATATATTCCCGTTTATCTCCAGGTTTTTATTAGTGGTCTTAGCCATTGGCGCGCTTACCTTGAACTCCTCCTTCGGCAGGTTGGCCAGAGTACCGTTGCCGGTATTCATACGATGCTTATAACTGATATTAACTTTTCCGAAGGGATTGGACGCAAGACCTACGTAGCTGCCGATTGCAGTGGATTCAGTGCGTATGGCCTGCTCCAGTCCAAAGAGCAGAGTCACACGCTTATGTATACTATCCTGTATATGCATTCCTCGAATAATCGTCTGATTGCCGCCGTCGATATCCTGAAGACGATAATCGCCGGCAAGATTGAATCGCGAACTCAGAATAGCTTTGATCCCCAAAAGCGTCTCCTTCATAAAGCTGTCGTTAGATATTTCATCTTTCTTAAGGCCGCCATATAAGGAGAATGTTTTGGAAAGTCCTGTGCTGAAATCCATAGCAGCGGTTGTCAGCGGATCACTTCCCAAAAAATGCGGCTTGACCGTATATTGTAAATTCACCTTTGTATTTTGCCAGGGGGTCATATTGAAACGCAATGAACCGTTGGCAGTATCTCCTGTATATCTATCCGCCATAACAGCATCAGCGTGAAAATACCCCAGATGAGGCAGGCTGTAACCCAGCTTCAGAGTACGTGTCTCCTCCGGATTTCCTGCCGTCTTGCCTGATGCTATCCCAGCGATCAGGGTCATACGCTTAAGCGGCTTCAATGAAGCTTGAAGATTGAGCATCTTATTTTCATTGCTTCCTTGTTCCTTGACCGTATACTTGCCGGATATTGCTAAGCTTTTCCAGTTGATCAGCTTATTATTGGATTTAAAGTCGATATTGATCAGGCGTTCGTCTACATTGCTGCTCTGTTCCAGCATCCGATAATTACCTGAAAGGTTCAGATATTTTAACATTGAAGTGGTAGCAGCCAGTTTGGATTCCCTCTTGCTGATGCCTGCATTACTTTGTTCATCATTAATTTCGCCTTTGAAAGAAATGGCCTTCAAAGGAGAGAACTCCACTTTGAGATTCATCTTTCCGTTCTGTAATTGAGCGTTATCTTGGTGAGTAAAATTACCTGATAAATAGAAGTTGGCAACCTTACGCATCTCCGGTAACGTTTCAAATCCTATTCTGGAGGTGCGTTCCTCTACGGAGCCACCCCGATTTTGAAAATCGCCTTTCAGGATAAAACCCTTGATGGGATTGGCATCAAAACGCAAATTGGCGGTGCTCACCGATGACGCACCCTTCTCGTGATGAGAGAAGCCACCGGCCAGGCCGAAGCGACTACGCTTTTTCCATGCCTGTGATGTTTCAAAACCTATGCTGGCGGTTGATTCGTCGTAATATCCGTTAGCGCCTTTGGAAGAGAACTCACTGTTGAGCTTCAATGCTCCTGCCGGTGAGGCATTGAGCTTTACGGATAATGCCTCACTCAGGCTGCCGCCGTTTATCTGCCGGGCAAAAGTACCGGAAAACCCTACGCCACGCCTGGATATCGCTTCGGGCACGGTTTCAAAAGTTATATTTCCAGTGGTTCCGAAATTATCAGTAGCATCGGATCGGCTTACAGCCTTGCCCCTGACCCTCAGGCCTGTGTTCAGAACGGAAGTAAAATCTACCGGAGAGCCTGAGATTGCTCTTTTATTAAAAGAGAAGTTCGTATTCTGTACATTACGGAACGTTGTCTGCGATACCTGAGAAGTGGTAGTAGCAACCGGCTGCGTTCTGTCGAGAGCGGTCTCCTTTGCGCCTGACATGGCTTGCCTGCCGTTATCAAATCGGGAGCGTGCACCTGCATTCCTTCTCGGAACAAAAGGAGATCCTTCGTCGCTGTCTTTTATAATAGCCCTGTTGCCTAGAACAATAGCAGCCAGCGAGGCTCTCTCTATTACCGGAAGTACAGGCATAGCACGGCCTGCTTCAGCAGCAGCGGGAAGACCCTTTTCCGCTATAGCCGGAGAGACTGCCATAAATAGGCAGAATAGAGCCATACTCAACCTGCACATTCGGCGCACAGACACAGCTACCCTCCTTCTCTTCTTCTTTAATATTATTATTCTATAAAACTTTGAAATTTCCTGTCTTTTTTAAAAAATTAGAGCACATTTGCCTGATATGGTATCGGTATATTTTCAAGCTTGATGCTCTTTGGGGCAAGCCCGCACGGTTCTCTGCTGGTTTTCCTATAGCTCTTGGAGCCGGCCTTAAAGGCAACATGTCATTATATCAACCTAATATCCACACTAATATTTATTACCAGGTGCTGGATATCTGCTTCCAGCTGGGTGTTTTCATGCCTTTATAGCCGAACATAACAAGCGTTCCTCTGGTGATGGCTGAAAAGCCTTGAAATGATATAATATGTTCATGATTTTATACGAAACATTTTGCCGCTTTCAACGTATATATTGTTGGAAGGTGTCCGGCTATAGAGGTGTAACCTTTGATAAATGAGGACCTCTCCCTGGTAGAGCGCACTCTACAGGGAGACAAAGAGGCCTTTGGCCAACTGGTAATAAAACACGAAACCATGGTCTTCAATCTTGCTTACCGTATGGTCGGATCCAGGGAGGAGGCCGCAGATATGGCACAGGAAGCGTTTCTACGTGCTTATCGCTCCCTTCACACATATAAGGCGGAATTCAAGTTCTCTACTTGGGTCTGTCGCATAGCCTCGCATGCCTGTATAGATTACTTGCGCCGCCAAAGAGTACATGCCGTATCCGCTGAAGACCTGGAAAGATTGGCAGGCGATGGAGGCGAACCGTCTCCACATGAGAAATACGAGCAAAGCGAGACCGCCGGTATCATACAACAGGCCATAGCCTCTCTACCGGAAAAATACAGGGTGGCCATCCTGCTGCGATATATCGAGGATATGACTTACGAAGATATAGCTCTGGCGCTGGATATGCCGCTGGGTACCGTCAAGACGCATCTGCGCCGTGCCCGGCTGATGTTGAAAGACAAATTAAACCTATCGAAGGAGGGAGTGTTGAGCATTGAAATGTGCTGATGCCATAATACTGATAGACGAATTGCTTGAAAGCCGCCTGCATTCCGATGATAGGGCAGCCCTCATGGAACACTTGCGGATCTGTCCCTCCTGTGCTGCCGATATGGCTGCCATGGAAAGGCTGCATCGATTGCTGTACCAGGAACTCTGTCGTAAAGTATCCCCTCCCCCCGAATTGCATGCTTCGATTATGCGCTCCTTGAACGAAGAGCCTAGCAGCTCAGGGAAAAACGCCATTACCTTGCGCAAATACATGCGCCGCCTGGCGGCAGCGGCAGCCATTACGGCGGTGGCCGCTTCTGCCTGGCTAGCCGGTAGTCGGGATTTCTTATCACATAACACCTTACAGAAAGCACCTGTGGCTGTATTACATAACGCTCCGAAAACAAATAAAATAGATGCGAATAAAAACAGCCGGAAAAATATAGCCGCCGATAAGGTTGATGCGCCGAGGATCAAGGTTACCCGGGTAGATAACAACCGGACTGTTCTGCACAGGACTGCAGATACAAAAGACGGGCAGACAGCCGCTTTTTCTGTCCGGGTGCAGGAAA
>JAQUEL010000031.1:17650-20474 GCA_028685295.1 bacterium | reverse complement strand
GAGCTCTTTCGGGAGGGCTTTTGAATATCATCCAGGCCCTGGCCATGCTGGTGGGAGCATTGGTCATAATGCTGATGACGGATTGGCAGCTTACATTGCTTACCCTGGGGGTAATGCCGGTTATGGCTCTGGTGGTCGGTTTTTTTTCCAATCGTATTCGCAGCATTACCGATTCCGTTCAGCGTAAGCTGGCCGATATAACTACTATTATTCAGGAAACGGTTTCCGGCATCAGGGTAGTAAAATCGTTCAGTATGGAAAAGCATGAGACAAAGCGTTTCAAGGTGGAAAACGAAAAGAATTTCCAGTTTGTCATGCGCAGCGCTATGGCCAGCGCCACACTGACACCGACAATGGATCTCCTCTTTGCCATCGGTGCCGTTGTTATCTTGTGGTTTGGCGGCCTGAAGGTGCTGCACGGTGTTCTTACTCCCGGAGAGTTCCTGGCCTTTCTCGGCTTGTTAATGTTGGCAGCCAGCCCTATGTCTATGATGAGCGGCTATGTTAACAGCCTCAGCCAGGCGGCGGCGGCTCTGGCCCGGCTATATGCTCTTATGCAGGAGCGCCGGGAAGTCAAAGATGCGCCCGACGCTGTTGATGTACAGGCTTTAAACGGCGCTGTCGTTTTTGATCATGTCTCTTTTTCCTATGACAGGAAAAACAATGTTCTCGACAATATTTCTCTTGATCTTAAGCCGGGCCTAATGGTCGCTCTTGTGGGGCCGAGCGGCGCAGGGAAGAGTACCCTAGTCAACCTCATACCACGCTTTTACGGTCATTATGAGGGAAAGATATATATAGACGGCTATGCTCTGGATAAGATAAAGCTATTATCGTTGCGTCGGCAGATAGGTATTGTGCCGCAGGATACTATTCTCTTTGGCGGAACAATCAAGGAGAATATCCGCTATGGCAATCAGGCGGCCACTGATGAGGAGATTCTGGCAGCGGCTAAGGCCGCCAATGCCCATGATTTCATCATGGAATTGCCGGAGGGATATGAAACAGAAGCGGGAGAGAGAGGCTTGAAACTTTCCGGCGGCCAGCGCCAGCGTATAGCCGTGGCTAGAGCCATCCTGCGTGATCCGAAGATACTTATTCTTGATGAAGCGACCTCTTCCCTCGATACGCAAGCAGAGGCACTGGTCCAGGATGCGCTGGAACGCCTTATGAAAGGGCGGACCACCTTTATCATTGCTCACAGGCTGTCCACTATCAGAAAGGCCGACTTGATAGTGGTCTTGAAAAACGGACAGATAGCGGAGAAGGGAACGCATGAACAGCTACTATCTAAAGGCGAGGTTTATGCCGGGCTGTATAAGGCGCAATTTAAAGATGGCTGGGGAGAAGGGCATATGGCCGTTCCGGCTCAGGAAGGGTTATGAAAGAAACGATAGATGTGACTAAAATACTCTTTGTAAGCAACGGATATTCGGAGGATATGATGGCGGCAGCAATTGCCGCGGCAGTACGAAGCAAGACCGGTATTGCCGTAGAGGGATTGCCGCTGGTAGGACCTGGCCTCTCTTATGCCGGTGCCGGCATTGATATCCAAGGGCCGCATAGGCAGATGCCGCTAGGAGCAGGATTTAGCTTGCGCGACCGCAATCCGACGGCGATATGGAGGGATATCAAGCACGGCCTGGTTGAATTAACGCTCAGGCAGATTGCTTATATACGCAGGCAGGCCCGGCTTTATCCCGGTCTGAAGACTGTGGCCGCAGGCGATGCCTTTGCTTTGTGGATGGCCGGATACGGGTGCTTGCATCCGGTATTTGTGGATACTCCCATTTCTGCCTATATACGCCCGCATCGGTGGCTGGAGAAGATAGTGCTCAAGCGGGCAGAGGTTGTCTTTACTCGTGACGAGATTACAGCGAGGGAGCTGCAAGGCTCGGACATTAATGCCCGCTTTGTCGGCAGCTCCATGCTGGATTGCCTGGAGATCTCCGGATTTGATTTTGGTCTGTCAAGCCGGGACTGTATAGCTTTGCTGCCCGGCAGCCGTGTCGAAGCTTACGGCAATCTGGCGGTGCTGCTGGATATAGCTGCGGATATGGCGGCACACCGTGAAGAGGGCTTGGATTTTCTGCTGGCAGCGGCACCTACTCTTACGACGAATCGTTTGGCAGAGGTGTTTTACAAAGGAGGCTGGAGCTACCTACCGATGGATATGGAGCGAGGCATTATTGCTAAGGCTGAATGCGGCCGGGCCAGGCTGGCGGTAGTCAGGGGTTACTTTGGAGATCTGTTGCTGGCATCTATCATGGTCATAGGTCAGGCAGGTACAGCCTGTGAGCAGGCTGTCGGTCTGGGACGGCCGCTGCTGACCTTTCCCGGGGTAGGACCGCAGGTTAGAGAACGCTTTTTGTTAACGCAGAAGCGTTTGTTGGGAGCTGCTGTAGAACTTTTACCGGCAGATAAAGAGATTATAACAACAAGGGCTTTGCAGCTACTGAATGATCGCTCGCGCCTGGAGTATATGTCTCGAGTAGGGCAGGAGCGCATGGGCGGTGGCGGTGGTGTCGAAGCTATTGCCGATTACGTGGCGGCCCAATCATGTATGATAAGGAAGAAGGCGGATGCTATCCGATAACAGAGTGCTGATAAATAAATGGAGTCCGGACAGGGGAGGGGTAAGTGTAATAATACCTACTTTTAATCGAGCTGCTATCCTGGAAAAGGTGCTCTTTTCGTTTGACAACCAATCCTTGCCGGCTAATGAATATGAGGTAATAGTAGTCGATGACGGATCAGAGGATGATACCGTTGCTACCGTAAGCAGGCTGCAGCAACAGATGAGTTATCGCCTGAGCTGCATCCG
>JAQUEL010000031.1:0-17550 GCA_028685295.1 bacterium | reverse complement strand
CCGGGCGGGTTTTCGCTCTCATCTCAACCGGCGCTGTTTGGTTTTTCACTATAAAAAGCCGCAATCTGCAGAGGAATATCTTGCCGGTATAAGCAGGTATGCCCGTGAACTCGGCCGGGGAGCAGCTTATTATTACTGGAAGCATCGGTGCCTGAGTGTGATGATGTCAACGGGAATATTCCCCTTTGCAGTCTATATTCACAAGCGCTTTTTCTTCGGCGGGCAGTTAGCGGCATTTATGCGCCGCGCCCTGACCGATACCCGCTGGCCGGCAAAGCTGCGTATCCTGCCGGGGCTTATTCTTTACAGATTGGAATTTTATGATGCTGTTTGCCGAAGGCTGGATGAATTAGGAGAGTAATTTTGCTGCTCTGTCTGCAAGTTGCCTTGCGCCTTTGTCCCAATCATCCTTATTAACGGCAAGCTTGCTTATGATGATTTTTAGTTCATCCAGAGTATCGTAAGTTAAAGTCGGAAACTCGTTATACCATCCGACCTTTGTGGTAATTACGGGCTTACCCATAGCGACAGCTTCCTTGATGCACATCGGGCCGCCTTCAATTTCACTGGTGACAAGGATATAATCCACGGACCTGTAAAAATCAGCCAGTTCATCATATGCAAGGGAGCCGTTGGTCCATTTGATGCTGATGCCGTCTATCGCTTCCAATGCCTTAGCCCATTCCATTCTCTTTCTATTGCTTCTGTACGGTCGGCCGCAGACACCCAGCACGATCTCCTTTTTGTAGAACTGCTCTCCGACACCTATTTTCAATTTTGTCGACTTATTCTTCGGAAGCAAGGACATGGTGTAATCCGATTGTGCAAAGCACCAGTCGCAATTACGGCTGATATTGTTAAAGAGTTTTGATAACCTTTTATCTCTCTCCATATGAGTAAAGACACATATGGATTTGTAAGGCCCTTTACGGTATAAGGCGTAATTTATGAAAACGTTGACATCTGCTTGCCGGTTCGGAGTTAGGTGAGTAATGGTTGCGCCTGGAATTCGTCGGGCAAACTCCTTCGCCCAGCGGCCCAGGATCCAGTAAGGCTTTTTCTCGGTGGTAAAATTGATCTTCATATCGGCCAATTATTTATCCTTTAAACGTATACTGTTTATAGCATATTTATCCAAGTACAGGCAAGGGGCTCTTCATCTCTTCAGGCACCCCCGGCAGCCGGGCGTCTTTTCTTTCCGGGTAGATGATGCTATGATATTTTTAGTGAATTGAGCAATGTAAGCGAAGGCTGTAACTGCTAAGTAAGAAAGAGGAAAATAATCCGCTGATGGATATATCGGGTCTTTTTTCACGGTTTCGAAAAAAAAGCAATGAACCGTCTCATCACAGTTCGTACCGGGAGAGAATTTGCATCTATACTGCAGTAAGCGCTGGTAGTGATGCGATAAGGCAACCCTCCTTCGTTAATCCGGAAATTGACTTCTTTGCCTTTTGTGATGATGAGCAGCAGCCGGTTTCGCCTCCCTGGCAGAGATTGCCGATGGATTTTTATCTAAGGAATCCTCGTGTCTCTTCAAGATACTATAAACTGTTGCCTCATAAATTCTTTGAAAGTTACGATATAAGCATGTGGATAGATGCCAGTTTTCTGATCAAAAAGGATCCGGCAGCTCTGATTTATTCTTGCTTGAAAGATAACGATATGGCTTTTTTAAAACATCCGGATAGAAACTGTATTTACAAGGAGGCAAAGGTTGTCGTCGAGAAGAGATTGGAATATGAAGCTACTGTAATCAAGCAAATGGAAAGATATAAGCAGGAGGGATATCCAGCCGGTAACGGGTTGATTTTTGGCGGGATTATTCTAAGAAGACATAATAAAGTTCAGGTTATTAAAATCATGGAGGATTGGTGGCATGAAGTAAGCCATTATTCCCAGCGGGATCAGCTGAGCGCAAACTATGTTATCTGGAAAAACAGAGCCTCTTACGCGATTATACCGGGAAAGCAATGGAGGCATAATTACTTTAAATATTTCAGGCACGAGCATCAGCTTAACAGAAAGAGTTATCTGGACCCTGGCCAAGCTGATATAATCATAAGGTCATGAGCAACCAGGATCTGATAATCTATCATACCAATGATTTACACGGCAAGCTTGATGCTGCGAGAGCGGAGAATATCAAGCAAAAGGCTGCAGAGTATCCTGGGATTCTTTTAGACGCCGGTGATGCCGTATCGGCCGGCAATCTCGGCGTACGGCTGGGCGGAGAACGGATTCTGCGTCTCATGACCGAATTGGGCTATACGGCTATGGCTATGGGTAACAGAGAGTTCCATCCGCTTCCAGGCCTGATGAAGCGCAAGCTATCTGCTGCCGGCTTTCCGGTTCTCTGCGCCAACCTTAGAGAGCGCCGGGGAGAGGGAGGCTGCCGCTCCAGCCTGATAGCAGAGCATCATGGCTATCGGTTAGGCTTGATAGGCGTATGCCGTGATATGCTGACCGGTACACCGGGTGTCCGTTTATCGCCGTTTAAATTCATCCCGCCGGTCGATGCGGTAATGCGGGAGATGGAGCGTCTTGAAGGACAGGTTGATTTCTTCGTTCTGCTCAGCCATCTGGGCCTGAGGGAGGATGTTGCAATAGCACAACAGATTGCAGGACTGGACCTGATAATCGGGGGACACAGCCATGATGCTCCGGCCGAAGGCATAAGATCCGGAGAGACGCTGATAGTTCAGGCAGGTTGCCGTGCCGCCTATTTAGGGGTGGTCTGTTTTGACGGGCGAAGATGGACCGCCAGGCTGGAAAATATCGTCCGGGAAAAGTATTATTAAGATGAGGATGAAGATCATAAAATGGATAGCACTATTGAAATCAGCATTATACTTCCAACATATAACAGAGGCCCCATTCTGGAGAAAGCACTGGCTCGTCTGGTGGCTCAAACCGTTGATAGATGTAATTACGAAATCATAGTGGCTGACGACGGTTCGCAGGATAATACTCCGGAGGTGGTGGCTGCCGCTGCTTTAAAGGCCGATGTGCGTCATTTGCGATTTGAAAGCAGGTGCGGCCTGCCCAGGATCCGTAATGAGGCCATTCGTCAGGCCAAAGGCAGGTATTTGCTGTTTACCGACAGCGATGTTCTGGTGAGGCCGGATTTTGTAGAGGCTCATCTTAAGGCACACAGGCAGCATCCCGGGGCGATTATCAACGGAGTGCTTGTTAATATCGCCTGTCCTGAGGAGGCTGGAAAGCCACGCAGCCTTTGGGATATAAACTGTAATCCCTTCGACACGGCCAACGCCTCCTGTTCTGCTGAAGCGGTGGTTGCCGTCGGCGGGTTCGAGGAGAATTTTGCGGCTTACGGCTGGCAGGATGTGGAATTGGGATATCGTCTGCAAAAGTACGGATTGAAGAACTACAGATGCCGCCAGGCCCTGGCCTATCATGTGCGCGGCCCCGCCTCCATTCCAAATCTCGATTTTATGCGGGAAAAATCTTATATGCGCGGCCGCAGCGGGGCCATGTTCTATCTTAAGCATCCGGAATTTTCAGTTAAATTAGCGGTTCACGGCAATCCGCTTTTTTTGCTGTCAGGCCTGGGCGGATGGCTGGAGAATCATCGGGCCGGGCAGCGGCTGCTGCAATGGTCGCAATCACGGAACGGCCTGATAAGAGATGTTTTCAGAGAATTAGTGGTAGCGTATCACTATGAACGGGGCTATAATGAAGAACGCTTCAAGCGATAAGATGCATATAGCTTTTCTTTTGCCCGACCAGGGCGTATGCGGCGGTGCCCGGCAGTATATGTGCACCATGCTGCAATCGCTGCCGCCAGGGGTACGCGCGACCATTATTATCCCTGATGGCCCGCTGGAGAAAGTGCTTAGAAACCTTGCAGATGATTGTCTGGTCTATCCATCTCCTCGGCGCAATCCTTTAAAGGCTGTTGCGGTCCTGTGCGGGATTATCAGGAAGTTATGCGGGATCGATTGCCTTCATATAAGATTAGCTTATGAACTTATTCCGCTGGTCAGGCTTCTTGCACCGCGAATACCTGTTGTGTTTGGCGCACATGGGTTCAATACCGGAGGAGCGGTGTATTACTTTCAGGCAGCTTTTATAGCCAGGGCTGCAGATAAGGTCATCGCGGTTTCTAATAGCGAGGCTGATAAGCTGCTGCGCTTCGGCTTGCCTGGATCCAAAATAGTTCGTATCTATAACGGCATAAAAGACCCTCTGGAGAATCTTCTGCCGCCGGTATGGGAATCATTCGAAGGTATTACCATCGGAACTTCGGCCAGGCTTGAACCGGAAAAGGACTTGTTCCTGTTGCTGGAAGCTGTTGCCGATATTGCTAGGCAGGTACCGGTCAGGCTTATCATAGCGGGAGAGGGATCTCTGCGGGAAAGCTTGGAGAGACAAGCGGCAGCTCTAGGAATAAACGTTTGTTTTCCCGGTTTTGTGCCGGATATTGCCCGCATGATGAGCGACTGGGATATTTTTTGCCTGCCGTCACATCGGGAGCCTTTCGGCTTTGCCGTAGCTGAAGCTATGGCAAATGGCTTGTCCGTTGTGGCCGCAAGAGCCGGCGGCCCGCAAGAAATAGTCGACGATGGCTGTACGGGGCTGATGTTTCAGCCCGGAAACAGAGATGCTTTGGCCGGCGCCCTGCTCAGCCTATGCCGTGACCGTGAACTGAGGGTACGTATGGGTAATGCAGGAAGGGCAAAGTACGAGCAGTGCTTTTGTGCAGAGGCCATGGTGAATGCAACCCTGGAGGTTCTACGGTCAGCTGCCCGAAAGAGAGGACTGCGCAGAAGAGATGTATAAAGTAATTATTTTGATAACATCCTGGAATCATCTTAATTATACTCTTTCATGTCTGGAATCTCTGAAAAGATGCACTCCCGGCACAGAAAGTTATAAGTATGATTTTGTCATCATAGATGATTGCTCAACTGATGATGGTTTGGCTGATGCACTAGCGGCAGTGGACGGGGTCAGATTTATCCGTTTAACAGAGAATAGAGGCATCACATATTGCTGGAACTGGGGTTTTCGTGAATACAGAAATTCACATGATATAATAATTTTTTGCAATAACGATGTAATTTTCAGCCCTGGCTGGGCAGAGAAGCTATGCGATTGCCTTATGAGCAAAAAGTTGGATTTTGTCGGTCCGCTCACTAATACGCCGGGATTTATCGATAAGCAGGATATCAGGAAATATTGCAAGAATTATATTCATAGCAATAAAATAAAGGAGGTTAATGATACAGCCAGCCGGATCACTGACGGTAGCTGGCGGCGGATAAACAAAATCAACGGCTTCTGTATGTGTGTACGTATGGAATTTCTACGCCGGAACGTTTTGCCGGATGGTAACATATTCGAGCCTGCCAATATCATCTTTAAATCGGATGATGAGATACAATCGCGGACGAAGCCGCGTGCAGGGATATGCTTGAGCAGCTTTGTTTTTCATTATAAGCAGATTTCGGTAGGTCATCTGAAGGACCGCCCTCGCATAAAAAGAGTGTATCGTCGCGAAATGAATAATGACCGTATCGGCCGGCAGCGGGTATTATCGAAGATTATCGATGCCGTCAAGACAAAAAAGAGTAAAGCCAGGGCTATGGGCCTGATGGCAGCGGTATTGGCAGTGATCTGTACCTTGGCCTATATCCTGACGGCACCATTGCCTCCCCATTCGCATATTCATAATCGACAGCCTGAAAAGGAAGAAGCTGGCAGACAAGAATTGCCTGGCGACATAAAATCGGTTACGATCAGAGAAGGAAGGTTGATTGGGCAGGAAGCTGGACGTAATATATGGGAGTTGGACGCTCAGAAGATACAGGCTACGGATAAGAGGGTGGTTATGGATAAGGCCGGAGCTGTTCTCTTTCGGCCACAATTACCGGACCTGGTGTTGACTGCTCCTCGTATAACCTATCTGCCGCAGCAGGACACCTGGTCGGCTACAGGCGGTGTTAAGGGAAGTGCCGGACCGGACCTGGAATTACGGATCGGGCGAATGAATTACGAGGGTAAACAGAGGGCTATAAGAGGTGAAGAGGGCGTCGTCCTCTCCGGTCGTTGCTGGCGCCTGGAAGGGGGGCGCCTTGATGCTGATGCGCAGTTAAAGCGTATTGCTGTGAGCGACAGGGCCAGACTGGAATATTTTGATTAAGGAGCAGAATTATGGAAACCGCTATCTATGAAAAAAAGTTCGGGCAAGAGATAAGCTCTGATAAAATTTTTCTTAGCCTGGTTATTCCGGTATTTAATGAGGAGGAGGCGCTGCCGCACCTTTACAGCGCTCTGAATTCAATACTTGGTCATGACAAGTATTGCGAGATGCTGTTCATAGATGACGGCAGCCGCGACGGCAGCCTTGAAGTGCTGCATCTCCTGGAGCAGCAGGACCCTCGGGTAAGGGTGGTAGCTTTTCGGCGCAACTTCGGCAAAGCTGCAGCGCTGGATTGTGGCTTCAAGGAGGCTCGGGGAAAGGTAATTATCACTATGGATGCCGATCTTCAGGATGCTCCGGAGGAAATACCCAACTTTCTTTCTAAGCTGAAGGAGGGCTATGACCTGGTTTCCGGCTGGAAATATCATCGCTATGACCCTCTCTCCAAGACCTTGCCTTCCCGATTGTTTAACCGGGTGACGGCTGCCTTTTCCGGTATTGATCTGCACGATTTTAATTGCGGCTTTAAGGCCTACCGGCGAGAGGTCGTTCGTGAACTGGATCTATACGGTGAATTACATCGCTATATACCGGTTCTGGCTCACTGGAGGGGGTTTAAGGTGGCCGAAATCAAGGTTAAACATAATCCTCGTCTTTACGGCATTTCCAAATACGGCTGGGAACGCTTTGCCAGAGGGTTTTTCGATCTATTGACCGTAACTTTATTGACCAGGTATATTCGGCGGCCCTTACACTTTTTCGGTTCCATAGGCGCGGGCCTGTTCAGCCTGGGCCTATTAGTAAATATCTATATGTCCGTATTATGGATTACCGGGCATCGGCCTATCGGTACCAGGCCGCTGTTATTGCTGGGCATACTACTGCTGATGGTCGGTATCCAGTTTATCTCTACCGGCTTGCTGGGGGAACTGCTTACCAACAGCAATCGACGAGAGCTGTATTCAGTGGCTTATATGACTGGTCAAAATGAAAATTAAGCTTACCGACACACCGGTCAAAATCCTTATAACCGCCATTTTGATAATTTTGGTTATCAGGAACCTTTCCCTGGAACGTATTGCTTCTCTGATCGGCAGTATCGATACGACTACTCTTTTGCCCGTTCTTCTTGCTGCCGTTGTCTTTGTGTTGCTGAAATGGTGTAAGTGGCATCTATTACTGATCGGCAGGGCGGAATCACTGACACCGAGCTTATCTATAGCCTCATATCTCATAGGTACGGCTGCCGGTCTGGTTACACCGGGCCGGGTGGGAGAGTTGGGCCGGGCGGCTCTTTTTAAAGGAGATGATCGTGCCAGGGTGGCCGGACTGGTGATTTTCGATAGGATGATAGATCTGGTAACGGTGGCTGTCTATGCTCTTGTCGGTCTTTTTGCTGTTAGCCGTTTGCTTGGAACAGTGGCACTGGCCGGCATTATAATACTAACGGTTGTTATTTTTGGTGGCGATAGTGTAGTGAATCTTCTAAGTGAAATACCGTTGTTTAAAGGATTGTTGAAGCGTTTTCGAGGGTTAGAGGTCATGCTTCAGGGTTGGGGCGGTTTTGATCGTCGTCGTCTTATGGTCGTCATGGTCATATCATTTTTGGCGTTCGGTGTTTCCCTAGTCCAGTTTCATTTCCTATCTGAAGCTCTCTTCCCCAGGGCCTCTTTGTTAGCGGCGCTGGTATCATTTCCCGTTCTGGTGCTGGCTAGTGCGGCACCCTTTACCGTATCAGGTTTTGGCGCCCGGGAGGCTGTTGCCGTGTTGATGATGGGGCGTTATGCTATACCCAGAGAGGTAGCTGTTAGCGCTACATTGCTCTCTTTTACATTTAATGTAGCCGTTCCAGGTCTGGCCGGGGCAGTCTTTCTACAGCGTATCGGCGGAGATAAAACCGATATTTCCGTTTGAGGATTGGCAAGACGGAGTGTTAATGTTAAATTATACATGGCCACCTGAACGGCGGTCGGCAGGATATGATGATTAAGCCCAAAGAATGGAGAATAATAGATCCTTATCAGGTTCCCGGCAAGTATTTCAGAGCGCAGCTCCACTGTCATACGATTTTCTCTGACGGTCGGTTATCCCCGGCTGAGGCGACGAAGTTCTATTGTCAGCGAGGTTTTTCCATCCTATGCATTACCGACCATGCTCGCCGAACCGATATAGAGGGGCTCTCCTCAGAGCGAATAATGGTTGTATGCGGCCGGGAAATTACGGTATGCCGTCTTCCCTGGTCGCTGGGAAAGCATTTAGTGTTGTTAGGTGATGCAACCGGACGACAGAAAGAGCTGCTTGGAGAGGTTACCGGTGATCCGTTTGCAGGTATAGCCATGGCGGCACACCCCTCCTGGAAGGGTAATCTTGGCAGCGGGCAATGGACGGAACGGAACTTGATCGGTTTGCCTGGATTATGCCTGGTGGAGACGCGTAATCCTCACTCTTCCTCAGAAGAGGATATGGCTCGCTGGCGGCAGGCTCTTGTAGCCAGAGGTCCGGGCAAGCCTCTTTGGGGAACGGCAGTGGATGATTTGCATGAGCTTCATCAAGCCGGCACCGGTTGGGTTGAAGTAAAAATGGCCGGCTTGAACAGAGAGGAGTTTTTTGCGGCACTGCACAGGGGTTCTTTTTACATGAGCAATGGTCCTCAGGCCGAGTTCAGCGTTGAGGCCGGTGCTATAATTACTCATAGTCCCGGCACGGTCATTAATTGCAGCGATGCCGATGGCCGTACTCGTGCGGAAGAGAAGGATAGGCTGAAGTACCATCCTTCGGGCGAAGAGGGCTTTTTGATAGTACATTGTAGGGATGAACAAGGAGGCTGGGCCTGCTCCCAGCCTTTCTGGATAATTGAAAGTGAAGTTGGAGAGAACGATGGATCTACTAGATAATCTACTGAAAAGAAAAGGCCTGGCAGTGCTGTTGTTGCTGTTGTTAGGGAGCATGATTCTCTTTACCGGCATAGGTGCCTTCAGTCTGACCGAAGTGGATGAGGCCCGTTTTGCTGAGGTGGCCAGGGAGATGCTGGTACGGCAGGAGTTTCTCAGCCCCTATTTCAATTATGCGCCTTATTTCAATAAACCGCCGCTTTATATGTGGCTGACCGCTGCGACTTACAGCCTGCTGGGAATCAGCGAGGCAACGGCTCGTTTGTGGTCCGCCTTGTTCGGGCTGGGCACTATGTTGATAGTCTTTGCTATGGGCGGTCTGCTTTTTAACCGTCGAATAGGGTTTATAGCAGCTTTAATCCTTATAACCGGATTGCAATGGACAGCCGAATCCCGGCTGGGCCTACTTAATATAGGAGTATCCTTTTTTATAACGCTCAGTCTGTTGGCGTTGCTGCTGGCGGTAAAGCGAGAACGCCTGCAGTACTACCTGCTCTTCTTTCTATCGATGGGGCTGGGAGTCCTTATGAAGGGACCCATTGCTATTATATTCCCCGGCCTTATAGGGCTTCTTTACCTTATTTATGCCCAGCGGTTGAGAGACCTTGTTTCCCCATGGGCTATTGCCGGAGCCTGCCTTATGCTGGCTGTGGCTTTACCCTGGCATATAGTTCAATGGCAGCGCTTTGGCCATGATTTTTTGGGCACATACTTCGGCTATCATATGATGGAGCGGTACACCTGTTCTATTGAAGGACATGGAGAGCCGCAATACTATTATCTGCTGGTGCTGGCGCTGGGAATGCTGCCGTGGAGCGGCTTTATGCCTGGAGCACTGGCTGTTTCCGGCAGGCTGTGGCGCAAACACAGAGAGGGAATACTCTTTCTCTTGTTATGGTTTGTCTGCATATATGCTTTTTTTGCTGTCGGCAAGACAAAGCTGCCGGGATATATAACCCCTCTTTATCCCAGTCTGTCACTCTTTCTGGCCGCCTTTATCGGCAGCAGGGAAGGACAGGGGCGCTGGCTGAGGGTCTCCTATCTCTCATTGTTTATTCTGGGTTTGTTGCTATTGGTAGCTGTACCCGCTCTTCAACAGCGGATTCAGCCGGAGTACCATTTCTATATAAGATTTATTTTCTATATGGGTATAACATCTACTGCAGGCGGGTTGGCAGGCTGGTTGCTGCTGCGTTTGGCTCGGCGGATGGATATAGCTATCGCCTTTGGAACGCTGGTGGCAGTAGTTATGGTTGGCGTATTGCACCTGGGAGCTCTGCCGGTGTGGGATATCAATAAGCCTACCAGGCCGTTATCCCGAATTGCTGCTACCATCATGGAGCCCGATGATGGTATCGCCAGTTACAAATTGGGAGAGAACAGCTCTCCATTTTACATGCGGCGACATGTGCGATTGTTTGATACGCCCGATCAACTTTCAAGCTGGCTATCCTCCTCCGACACACGCTATGCTATGCTGCCGGAGGCAAAGTTGGCAGAGGTGGAGACACGCTCCGGTAGAAAGTTTAGGGTGGTCGATAGTTACAGAGAGTATTTGCTGATAATTAATCGGGCGAAAGGAAGACAGAAGACTGAAAACTGAAGTAAGAAGCACGGGTCAATTGTTTGGGCTTCGAGCGCCCAAAAGTTGAACCGTTAACGGAGAACAGCATCCGCAGGGCGCACAGAGGAGGCAATACATGGGGAACCTGGAACCAACGACCGACGAACAAGCAACAACCGCACCCGCAGGGCGCAATACTGTTCTGCATGAAACAGGCAGGGTGATAGAAAGCTTGCCGGCATACGGCAAGCATCATATCCTGCGTATCCATGCTCCGAAGAGTGCTGCTGTAATCACACCCGGGCAATTTCTGCATATTTACTGCAACGGCCCTATCGAGCAAATATCCGACAGGGTGCTAGACCCTGTCCCGGGACCCTCCGGCTTGAAACGCCTGAAGCGCAAGCCCTTGCTAAGGCGGCCCATCAGTGTGTTCCGCCGTGATTCAGCCCAGGGAGAGATCTCTATTCTCTTTCGTCAGGTCGGTTTGGGGACCGAGGTCTTGTCCGCTTACGGAGCCGGCGATAATGTAGATATCCTGGGACCTCTGGGCCATGGTTTCGATTTGGACGGCGATGCTCCCGCCTTGCTTATAGCCGGGGGTATAGGCATAGCGCCTTTGACGGCGCTGGCAGCGGAGCTTCTCGGACGGGGACGCTCGGTAACTGTGCTGGCCGGGATGAGAGATGCTCTTTCCTTTCCACTGCTGTTGGATAACAGCAGCACGATCCTGGGCTGCAAAGCCGGCATAGCTCTGATGTGTGAAATAGGGGCAGTTTCAGCCGTAGCTTCAGAGGCGGGTGAACCGGGAACGCATCCGGGACTGGTCACCGGTTTGCTGGAGATGTTCCTGGAGCAAGATGAAGCAGAAGATTATGAAGCCTTTATATGCGGACCCGGAATAATGATGGCTCGGATATCGGATATGCTGATAGAGGCGGGAGTGCCGGGGCAAGCTCTGCTTGAAGAACGCATGGGTTGTGGTATAGGTGCCTGTATGGCCTGTGTCTGCCGTACCCGGACCAGAGAGGAAGAAACTAAATACAGCCGGGTATGTGTCGACGGACCGGTGTTTGATATCAAGGAGGTAGTCTGGTAATGGCAGGTGGTGTCAGAACGAATGTTGAGATTGCCGGAGTAAGCTTGAAAAACCCGGTACTGATCGCTTCCGGAGTTTGCGGATATGGTCTGGATTTCCGGTGTCTGGCCGATTATCGCCCGGAGGCTGTCGGAGGATTAGTTCTTAAAGGAACCACGCTGAAACCACGTGACGGTAATCCTCCTGTCAGACTGGTGGAAACAGCCGGAGGAGTGCTCAACTCTATCGGCTTGCAGAATATAGGCGTGGATGCTCTTATCAGTGATGTGCTGCCGCAACTGGCTGGGAGCGGCTCGGCAGTAATCTTGAATATAGCCGGACATGAGATCGGAGAGTATGTCACTGTAGCGGAACGTCTGGCTGCAGCCGGTGGGTTCAATGCTTTGGAAGTCAACATCTCCTGTCCCAACGTCGCCAAAGGCGGCATGGCCTTCGGCATAGAACCCTGTACAGCGGCGGAGGTAATAGGTGCAGTGTCACATGCCGTAAGCGGCCGGTTCCCCGTGATAGCCAAGCTTTCTCCTGCGGCCGGTGATATTGCCGCTGTTGGTTTGGCCTGTGTGGACGCCGGGGCTGATGCCCTCTCGCTTATCAATACCGTTCCCGGCATGGCCATAGATGCCCGCCGCCGCCGGCCGGTGCTGGCCAATGGGGTTGGAGGCCTCTCCGGTCCGGCTATAAAACCCATAGCTTTGCTTAGAGTGCGGCAGGTGTTTCTGGCGCTGAAAAAAGCCCGTAAGAACACTCCTCTTATCGGCATGGGCGGTATAGTTACCGCTGAGGATGCTATGGAGTTCATTCTGGCCGGAGCCACAGCGGTACAGATAGGCACAGCCACCTTCTACGATCCTCAGATAGGTGCCGCAGTGGCCGAGGGACTGGAAGAGATCCTACTGGATAATTATCGTTGCAGCGGCCGGGATAAAGACCTGAATATACGGCACTATATCGGGGCATTGGAGGAGTAAAAGATATACGCCATGCTCTGCTCGAAGCTATCAATAATCGGGCTTTTATATTGGAAGAGATGCTGCAAACAAAGAGGGAAGGGGCTTCTGGGGAGATTGAACCCTGGATTTTTGTTCGATCGGGATATATAAACCAGGTTTTGAACCTGTTTCAGGCGCCGGCGATGTTTTGATTGCGCTGAATCCAAAAGTGAAAGGTTTTCCCAAAAGGTTGCGGGTAGAATTCATTGTTTTGCTGCCGGTAGAACGTAAAGGGATATTGATGCCAAAAGTCCTTGTGTTTTTTGTATGAATATGTGAATTAAAAGAGTTAGTCGAGCTGTCGTGAGAAGGAGATAATCGGCAAGTATTATCAAAGGTTTTAACCCGATAGCTTGATAATAAGAGCATCGAGGTTCTCATACATTTCTGCGGGATCACCGTAAATTGCTGCAGCGCCTCCGAGTTCATTGGACTGGAAAGCGCCTGTAAGCAGCGCTACGCAGCGTAATCCGACAGCATTTGCAGAGGCTATATCATAAGGGGTATCTCCAACTGCCGTTAGTGTTTCAACCGGCAGAGAGAGCCGTTCCAGCATGCTCTTGAAAATATCCGGCGCAGGTTTTGTCTGATCGACATCGGAGGCGGTAATGACGGTGTCTACTATATCACCCACTCCCAGTAGAGCAATATATCGCCGGATCTCATGGCCCTTGCCGGAGCTGGCCAGGCCCAGTTTAAAGCCGCGGCTTTTAATTTCGTTCAGCAGCAGGGCGGCCATGGGGAAAGTCCGGACCTTATGAAGATATTTTTCTCTAAAAATATCGCTATGGCGTTTATCGATGCGGGTAGTCATGGCTGCCAGGGTTTCAGGATCCAGTTTTTCATCGGCCAGAAGATAGGGCACAAGCTTGTCGCCCCCTTTGCCGATCTGATCGTGGATAACATCACGGCCCTGCGCCAGTCCGGCTTCAGCAAAAGCTGTATACCAGGCCTCCATATGAAACCCGACACTATCCACCAGCGTGCCGTCAACATCAAAGATGAAGCCTTTGAGTTCAGTCATATTTCCTCCTTACGACCAGCTATATACCCTTAATCGGGTGAATTGACACTCCTTATCCTTTTAAGCTAGAATTACAGGAGCGTGGCTGAAATACCGAACGATGGTAAGTATGCCCGATGGCAGGCTTCGATCCGGGCATACCTGTACCGGCGAAAGACCTGGGATCAGGGATTAGAAATCAGGAATAGAGGAAGCATGAAATGGAACGCTTTGCTTTTATATTACACCCTTTAACACTGGATGATGTGCGCCGCTGGCAGCCGGCGGTTGCTGACAGGCCCGATGCCATGCTGGAAAAGATGCTGGAGGGGATGCCGCCCTTTAAAGTGTCGCATGTAACCGGTATACGCTCTGTTACCGGATCCGAGGCGGAAGGATGGTTTGTGGGCTGTCCGTTGACGGCACGGCAGATGATGTCGCTGGAGGCGGATTTTGTCATAAAGAAGATTATCGAGGCTGCCGCCATGGCAGAGACGCTGGGGGCCGGTATAGTCGGCCTGGGAGCGTTCACGGCTGTAGTAGGAGATGGTGGCATAACGGTATCCAGGAACATAAATATCCCTGTGACCACCGGCAATAGTTATACTGTAGCCACTGCCGTGGAGGGTGCTCTTCATGGTGCGGAGTTGATGGGCATAGACCCATCTGCAGCCACTGTAGCCGTAGTGGGTGCTAACGGATCCATCGGCAAGGTTTGCTCATATATCATGGCAGATAAAACGGCTGAACTAAATCTGGTGGGGCGCAGGATTGAAGCATTAGAAGCTCTGGCTGCAGATCTTGATGGACGTAAAGCGGTTGTCTCCGCTACTACCGATATAAAGGCCGGTCTGGCTGCGGCGGATATAATCCTGACCGTTACCAGCGCCACGGATGTTATTATCGAAGCTGACGACCTAAAGAGCGGTGCCGTAGTTTGTGATGTTTCCAGGCCGCGTAACGTCTCTCGGCAAGTATCTGAAAGCCGTAATGATGTATTGGTCATCGAAGGGGGAGTGGTGGCTGTTCCCGGAGAGGTGGAATTCAATTTTAGCTTTGGCTTTCCTCCGCAAACGGCTTATGCCTGTATGTCGGAGACGATATTGCTGGCCCTGGACCAGCGTTATGAATCCTTTACTTTAGGCAAGGATATCTCACTTAAACAGGTGGAGGAGATCTCGGCCATGGCCGACAAGCATGGGTTTAAATTAGCCGGGTTCCGCAGCTTCGAACGAGCTCTTTCTCCGGAACAGATTGCGGCCATAAGGCGTAATGCCGGCCGGGTGGCGTTATAAATATTTTCTAATCACTACAAGTTTCGGCATGAGTTTTGACAAAGAGTATCAGTTGTTATATAATCCTTTTTAAACATGGGGGGTTCTGGCATTTAATGGCAATTTGCACTGGCGCAAGCCAGTGCTTCTTCGTAAAATGCTGAAGGAGTGTTTGCATAGATGGAAAAAGAGACCTATCTTACCCCGGAAGGCCTGAAGAAGCTTGAGGATGAGCTGGAGCATCTCAAGTCCTTCCATCGCAAGGAAGTTGCCGAACGTATCCGGCAAGCCAAGGATTTCGGCGAGATAGCCGAAAATCCGGAATATGAGGCGGCTAAGAATGAACAGGCCTTTTTAGAAGGCCGTATACTTACCTTGGAGAAGCTGCTTCGCAATGCTAAGCTCATAGATGAAACAGAGCGTCACACTAAGGTTAATATCGGTTCTCGTGTCCGGCTGCGCGATATGGAAACAAAGGAAGAGTTTGATTATACCATAGTCGGCTCAGCCGAGGCAGACCCTGCCCGCAACAAGATTTCCAACGAATCTCCGGTGGGCAGGGCTATCATGAATATCGGCAAGGGAAAAGTTGTTGAGGTCGATACACCACAGGGAAGTTTGAAGTATAAGATAATATCGGTAAAATAGCAGGAAGAATGTTCAATCTATAAGCCCGCGGCATTGCGGGCTTCTTTCTGTCGGTTAAGCGAGGTAGGGTGAAGACGTATGGAATTACATTGGGCTGACTGGATGGCAGCCGAGGCATTGGAAACACGAGGATCGCTGCATAGGGTAGCTACCGGCATAACCCCTTCAGGTCCTATTCACTTAGGTAATATCCGTGAAGTTATGACAGCCGATCTGGTGTATCGTAGCTTGCAAAGGAAGAATATAGATCCTGATCTTATCTATATTGCCGATAGCTTTGATCCGTTAAGGAAGGTGTATCCCTTCCTTCCGGAAAGCTATCAGCAATATATCGGGAAGCCGCTGGCACATATCCCCGATCCACAGGGCTGCTGCGATAACTATGCCGAGCATTTTTTACAGCCTTTTCTTTGTGCTCTGGAGAAGCTGGGGATAAAGCCGCGGGTGCTAAGAGCAGATCGTTTATATAAAGAGGGCGCCTATACGAATGTGATAACCGAAGCTATGTCTTGCCGGGAAAAGATATCCTCCGTTCTATCAGAAGTTTCCGGCCGTGAAATGCCGCTGAACTGGTCGCCTCTCAATGCCCTTTGCAGGCAATGTGGCCGGCTGAGCGGATCTACCATAACAGGATTCAGGCCGGAACGGCATCAAGTGGATTATATCTGCGATTGCGGGTATGAAGGCACGGCTGATTACTCCATCGGAGAAGCCAAACTGGTCTGGAGAGTGGATTGGCCGGCGCGGTGGAAAGCGCTGAACATCACTATGGAGCCTTTCGGTAAGGATCATGCTGCTCCGGGCGGATCATACGACACGGGTGTGCGTATCAGTCGCGAAGTCTTCGGCTATGAGCCTCCTTTCCCTATGGTTTATGAATGGATATATCTCAAAGGCCAGGGCGCCATGTCCAGCTCAACCGGAGTAGCCGTTTCCATTGAGGATCTGCTGGAGTTGATTCCGCCGCAGGTGGTCCGCTATCTGATTGCCCGGGCTCGGCCGGAGAAGCATATCGAATTCGATCCCGGCCAGGCATTGATAAATCTGTTGGAGGAATATGACAAGCTGGAGCGAATTCATTTTGGTGAAGAGCCGGCCGATGAGGAGAGCGCAGCTCAGGCGGGAAGGCTTTATTCTCTAAGTCAGCCTGACGGTGAGGGTGGAGCCAGACAGATCCGGATTCCTTTCCGGCATATGGTTGTTTCTGCTCAGATCGCTCGCGGCAGTTTCGGGCGCTTGAAAGAGGTCTTGAGCCGCAGCGGTTACGAGCAGGCTCTGCAGGATGAGGAGAGAATTAGGCGTGAGATGGAGTACGCTCTGGTATGGCTGGATAAATATGCACCGCCTGCGTTTATCTTTGAAGTCCGGGAGGAGCTTCCGGAAGAAGCCGGGCTATTGAGTGCCGCACAGCGTCAGGCGTTGCTGCAAGTGGCTGAAAGGTTGGATGGATATAACCCGGATGCCAAAGAGTTGGAAAGCATGCTTTATACCGTAGCCGGTGAATCGGGACTGAAATCCACACAGCTCTTTCAGGCTGTTTACACGGTTATACTGGGCCAGAAATCAGGCCCCAGGGCGGCACCTTTTATTCTCTCCCTGGAAAGAGATTTTATTGTAAAAAGGTTACGGCAGGCAGCCGCAACAAAAATGGAACGGGAGTAGCCTGTGGTAAAAGATCTTTCGGGTTTATGAAATACGAAATAAGTGCTCGAATAAAGGCCGCTTTTATTAATTGAAATTTCAAATTTTGACGGCTTGACATGAAAAGTGAGATGGTGTAACATACGAAAGCTGCATCACGAGAAGCAGAGAAGAGGATGTAAAAAAGCGGCCTTAAAAGCTCTTAAAACGGGCTTGACGTGGGCAAAGTGGTGTGGTAGAGTATAGATCTGTCCTCGGAGACGAGCGGCGGAGCA
>JAQUEL010000101.1 GCA_028685295.1 bacterium | reverse complement strand
TGGGCTGGGCCCCACCAGCCATGGCTACGGCTTCTACAACACCTGCACCTATGGGAAGATCGTAAGTGCCGGGAGATTTAACCTGCCCGGCGATGCTTACTTTTATGGTTCTTTCCGTCAGGTTGACGACATCGCCGGGATGCATCTCAAGATTGGCGTTATTACTGCCGTACATAACGGCCTGAATATCCAGCGCTATGGATTGCTTGTTCTGTCGGAGTATCAACCCGGCAGTCAGTTCCGGACGGGATAACAAACCGCCGGCACTGGCCAGGGCTTCGGTTACACGCCAACCCGGCTTCCAGTCATATACGCCGGGCTTTCTGACGGCTCCCAGCACAAAGATGCGCTGAGGGGCGGTTTGCACTATGATAACGCTTACTTCGGGATCGGCCAGGCGCTTTTGCAAGGCATTGGCAATTTCATTTTCCAGTTGCTTCAAGGTTTTGCCGGCGGCGGTCATTTCTCCTGCTACCGGCAGGTTTATTCTACCGTCGGGAGTTATTACCGCTTGGTCTACGCTGAATTCGGGATGGTTCATAACTTTAACGGAGATTATATCCCCCGGGTTGAATATATAGCTAGCTGTATCGGCAATTGCGGGTAAGGCTGCCAGAATAATTATTACTAAAGCAATTGCTGTAAGGAGAGTTGCTAAGTGTTTTTTTTGAGACACAAAAAATTTTTGCCGGCCGGATCTGGTTGTTTTGATATGCATTTATGGCTTACTCCTTATGAAACAGTTACAGAAAAAACCTTATATCTTTTATAGAGCTACTTTTAGTGAGAAAAACCACTGGACCCTTTACTATATCCATTGTACACCAAGATTGCGTAACATGCCAAATGTATCTATACAAGTTACGTCAAAAGCCTGGCAGATATTCGAGATCGGAACTCTTCGTCTGTCGAAAGAAACGCGTGCTTAAAATGTTCATTTACCCAGCTTGCAAGATCGTCTTTTCCCCGTTGCAATTCATGCTTAACGCGGTCGATGCTTCCAAGCTTACCCGTATCGGCATAGTTAATCAAGCTTATCCAGAGCCCTGGAGCAAAATCAAACCCATAGTAACGATCTGCCGCCTTTATAAAGACATTTGTATCAAGAATATATACCTTATCCATTACTACGCGCCAATTCCAAGATATTGTGCGTAGCTGTGAAATATCTTTCCATAATAGATACTCTGCTTATACTTGAAGCACCCTTCGGTTGCAGTTGTTGATTGTTAGCTGTCATATTATATATTAATTATACCTGATGCCCTGTGCCGGCACAATTAATACCGGTTATATTCGGTAGTTTCTTTCAGCAAGTTAAGCAGATAAGCGCGGTAGCCGCTCTTGCCTAAGCCGGCGGCTAAACGCTCAAGCTCTTCCGGACTTATATAGCCCATACGATAGGCTATCTCTTCCAGACAGGCTATTTTCAGCCCCTGGCGCTGTTCCAGCGTCTGAACAAAGGATCCGGCCTGCATCAGGGATTCGTGAGTTCCGGTATCCAGCCAGGCTGCGCCGCGACCCAGCATCTCCACATGCAAATTGCCGGCTGCCAGATAGGCTGCATTAACGTCGGTTATCTCCAATTCGCCCCTGGCGGAGGGCTTGATATCGGCGGCAATATCCAGCACTCTGTTATCATAGAAGTAGAGTCCGGTCACTGCATAGTTGGATTTAGGCCTGGCGGGTTTCTCTTCTATGCCGATAGCTCTACCCCGGTTATCAAACTCTACTATGCCGTAGGCCTGGGGATTGTCCACTCTGTAAGCAAACACGGTGGCGCCGTTCTCTCTCAACATTGCCTGCCGCAATAGACCGGTGAGATCGCTGGCATAAAAAATATTATCCCCGAGAATCAAGGCGGAAGGCGCATCTCCGATGAATTCTCTGCCGATGATGAAGGCCTGTGCCAGACCATCGGGTGAGGGCTGCTCGGCATATGAAAAGTTCATGCCCCACTGGCTGCCGTCGCCCAGCAACCGTTTGAAGGCCGGCAGATCCCGCGGAGTGGAGATAATCAGTAATTCCCTTATCCCTGCCAGCATCAATGTCGACAGCGGATAATAGATCATCGGCTTGTCATAGATGGGAAGCAACTGCTTGCTGACGGTCATGGTAATGGGATAAAGCCTGGTTCCGGAGCCTCCGGCCAGGATTATGCCCTTGCGGGATACGACACTGGCGGCCTTGCAATCACCGCCGGTTATTGGCTGCTGGTTATCGATTATCGGTTTCATGGGTTCTTAAATCAGACCTTTGCTATGTCTTTGAGATGCCTTGTTCGGCGTATTTCGCAAGATATGCGCTAAGAGCTCTTCATGCTTTCAAAGCCGCTTCCTTTTCCTTTTTTGCTACCGGCTGAAATATTCTACTGTTTTCTTCAAACCTTCTTCCAGAGAGATAACAGGTCGCCACCCCAGTTTTTCCTCGGCCAAGCCGATGACAGGCTTTCTTTGGCGAGGATCGTCCTGTGGTAACGGCTTACATATTATGTCTGATTTTGAGCCTGTGAGCCTTATTATCTCTTTGGCTAAATCCAGTATGGTCACTTCAACCGGGTTACCAAGATTTACCGGGCCGGTAAATTCATCGGGGCTCTTCATCAGGCTGATCAGGCCGTCCACCATATCGCTCACATAGCAGAAGCTTCTGGTCTGGCTGCCGTCCCCATAAACGGTAACAGCCTCTCCCTTCAAAGCCTGCACAATAAAGTTGCTAATTACACGTCCGTCGTTAGAATTCATTCTGGGACCATAAGTATTGAAAATGCGGGCCACTTTGATCTTCAACTTATGCTGACGATAGTAATCGAAAAAGAGTGTTTCCGCACAACGCTTGCCCTCATCATAACAGGAACGCGGGCCTATGGGATTAACATTTCCCCAGTAGCTCTCCGACTGCGGATGAATTGCGGGATCCCCATATACTTC
Organism: bacterium; assembly: GCA_028685295.1. GTDB lineage: Bacteria > UBP13 > UBA5359 > UBA5359 > UBA5359 > UBA5359. Next base: position 1,930 of record JAQUEL010000101.1, on the reverse strand, counting down.
GGAGGTGGATGCCTGTAATATCTTTATTTTAAGCCTCTTTGCCAGGCCTAACATATTAAGCGCCCCTACTATAGAGGTCTTGGTCGTCGCCACCGGATTATGCTGGTAGTGCACAGGAGAGGCCGGACAGGCCAGATTATATATCTCATCCACTTCAAGACGAAGCGGCTCTATTACATCATGACGTATCAACTCAAAGGCGGGATTACCAAACAGATGCAATATATTACTCCGCCTGCCGGTATAGAAATTATCAAGGCAGAGAACTTCGTGACCATCAGCAATTAACCTATCGCATAAATGAGAGCCTATGAAGCCGGCGCCGCCGGTGATAAGAATTCTTTTGGCCCCTTGCAGATCTGTCGGCTGCCGGTTACCGCTCATCGGTTTCGGGGTTTCCTTGCCGGTTCTCAAATCCAACATCCTTTAATCATGTATTGACGATCTCTTCCTTGCTTTCTTCATTGACCATCACCTTCGCTCTGACGATATCGCTCCGGGCAAAGCTTGGTATGGCCTCTTTGAGTATTGCAGTTATCATGCCGATATCCTGCTGCTGCGCTGCCTCTTTAAGCTTATCCAAAATTATATATAATTCCTGCGGATCTATATCTTCAGGAGGTGCTATATAAAAATAGCCCTGTTTGATCGCGCCGTTTTCCTCGGCTACAGTAAACAACTCCTCCTTGATCTTTTCTCCCGGCCGCTGACCGATTATGCGTATAGGTATATCCTGATTCGGTATCAGGCCGGAGAGGCGGATAAGGTCATGAGCCATATCCATAATGCGTACGGGATGGCCCATATCCATGACAAAGACCTCTCCTCTGCCGCCGATGGCGCCGGCCTGCAAAATCAGCTGAACTGCTTCCGGTATAGTCATGAAATATCTTACCATTTCCGGATCGGTTACAGTAACAGGCAATCGTTTGCGTATCTGGCGCGTCATTATGTTGACTACACTGCCCCTACTACCCAGAACGTTGCCAAAACGGACGCTGACCATGTTTATATTCGAAGCGACTGCATGTACCTTGACTATCTTCTCCGCCATGCGTTTGGTAGCGCCCATTACGCTGGACGGCCGCACAGCTTTATCCGTAGATACCAGAACAAAACGTTGAATATTGTACTTTACGGCCAGGCCGGCAATGTTCCGGGTGCCGATTATATTATTCTTTATAGCTTCGTAAGGATATTGCTCCATCAATGGAACATGCTTGTGTGCAGCGGCGTGAAAGACGACATCGGGCTTAAAATGCCGGAAGGTGTTCTCCAATGCAGAATAATCCTGAACATCGCATATAACGGGTACCAGATGGCAGTTGCCTGCCTGCTCGCTCAGTTCCTGGTGTATTTCAAAGATGCTGTTTTCACCACGCCCCAGTATCAGGAGCCGTGCCGCACCGGCTGCCATGGCCTGCCGGCAGAGTTCACTGCCGATTGATCCGCCGCCACCGGTAACCAACACCGTTCTGCCGTGCAGATACCCGGTTATGGCTTCTTTGTCCAGCTTGACTTCCGCCCGCGGCAACAGATCATCCATTCGCACTTCACGCAGAGCGGCAAGGTCTGCTTTGCCACCGATTAATTCTTGCAGCGGTGGCAAAATACGTATTGGGACCTGGCCGGCTTCACAAGCGATCATTACCTTACGCAAGCGTTCCGGCTTCAGAGAAGGAATAGCGATTATTATCTCCTCTGCCCCGGTATGATGCACTATATCCTCCAGTTCGGCTGTCTGACCCATTACCGGAATACCGCGCATACTGTAATTCTTCTTCTGCAAATCGTCATCTACAAAACCGGCTATCTTATAGCCTGTCATTGTTTCCTGTATCTGGTAAGCAAGCGCCATTCCTGCCGAGCCGGCGCCAACTATTATAACTCGGCGCTGTCTATTTGTACCGGCTTGCTTGTTATGGCTGGC
>JAQUEL010000030.1:18342-20568 GCA_028685295.1 bacterium | reverse complement strand
TAAATGGCGCTGATACTATCGGCAGCAATGGAGTTCCTTACGGCATGACATACCGGCATAACGATGGCCTCAACCTGGGCTTTGCAGATGGGCATGTCGAATGGTGGTCGCATGGAGCGGTGCTAAGCAAAAGTTTGCTTCCCGTAGTCAAAGGGCGTTCGTATTGGCGGCGGGCTCTGTGGGAGTATTAACGGGTTTTCTAATAATGACGAAGCAACCGTAAAAGAGTCTAAAGCGTGGATCAAAAGAGAAGCTTGCCTATAAATCTATACTTCCAAGCACTTTATTGACTCGCATAAAAACTACCTGCAAACCTCTACAACTACTTGACTCTGCGGCGATAATCAATATACTAGTATTTACGATAGTTTCACCTTTGGGGAGTTGTTTCTATGCCTGACGGCGATAAACACGTCTGCCGTTATCTCAACCTGGGAAGCATTGATTACGACAAGGCATATCATTGCCAGCGTCATTTGGTAGATGCTGTAATTGCAGAAAGTTCGGATGAACATCTTCTCTTTCTGGAGCATCCTCCTGTACTCACTATAGGGCGTGGCGGCGGCCGTCATAATATATTGGCCGACGACGACTTGCTGCAACGGGAGGGTATTGCTGTTCGGGAGATAGACAGAGGCGGCGATGTTACCTATCATGGTCCCGGGCAGCTGGTGGGCTATCCCATTCTAAATCTTAATCATCACGGTAGAGATATTCATCTCTACCTGCGTCATCTGGAAGAGGCGCTGATCAGGATGCTGGCCGATTTCGGCCTTAAAGGCGAGCGCAGTCCCGGCCTGACCGGTGTCTGGGTTGGAGGGGCCAAGGTGGCGGCTATAGGCGTGGGCGCCAGGCGCTGGGTAACCTTTCACGGCTTTGCTTTGAACATCGATCCTGACATGGATCATTTCAAGCTGATAAATCCCTGCGGCATTACCGACAAACCGGTAATAGCTATGAAGGATCTCCTTGGCAAGGTGGATCCGGTGCTGGTTAGAGAGCGCACACTGCTGGCTATAGCAGAGGTTTTCAATCTGGATATCGTTCCTGTCTGTCCCGGGGAGGTGGAAGCTTTTGTCACGCTTTCCTGAATGGCTCAAGGTCAAGGCTCCACAGGGTGAAACAGTGGAGCGAGTTAAGGGGCTTATCGGTGATTTGCACCTGCATACCGTCTGCCAGGGAGCCTGTTGTCCCAATCAGGGGGAATGCTTTGCCAGAGGAACGGCCACTTTTATGATCTTGGGGGATACCTGCACTAGGAACTGCCGTTTCTGTGCTGTCAATCACGGGCGGGTAGAACCACCCGATCCCGGGGAACCGGCCAGGGTTGCAGAGGCGGCATTCAGGCTGGGACTAAAGCATGCAGTGGTGACTTCCGTTACCAGAGATGATCTGCCGGATGGGGGTGCCGGGCACTTTGCTCTTACTATAGCAGCGTTGCGTGAGCGTCTGCCGGATATAGTGGTTGAAGTGCTCATTCCGGATTTTGGCGGCGATACGACGGCCCTTCATACTGTCGTGGAAGCTGGACCGGATATTTTGAACCATAATGTGGAAACAGTGCCCAGACTCTATTCGGGGGTCAGACCTCAGGCCGTTTATAGCAGGTCTCTCGATTTATTGCAACAAGCTAAAGAGATGTCCGGTAGAGGCGACATGCTGACTAAATCGGGACTGATGGTAGGGCTGGGTGAGCTCAGGGAAGAGGTCCTGGATGTGATGAGGGACCTTCGGCAAATTAATTGCGATCTGCTGACCATAGGGCAGTATCTCTCTCCTACATCCAGGCACCACAGAGTTATGGAGTTTGTAACCCCGGATATGTTCCGAGAGTATGGGGAGGCAGGACGAACTTTAGGCTTCAAAGGGGTGGCCTCTTTCCCCTTGGCACGCAGCTCTTACAGGGCTGAATTACTGGCGGGAGAGGCTGACAGAGAGCGGCTTTAACAGTTATTACGGGGGAGGTGAGATAATGGCGATGGAAGTAGTAGTGCCTGAGTTAGGAGATGAAATTGAAGATGCTACAGTTGCCTTCTGGTTTAAGAAAGAGGGTGACAGCGTAGAGCTGGGTGAAGAATTGGTAGAGATAGAGACCGACAAGGCGGCAATCAAAATAGAGGCTCCGATTTCCGGTATTCTGTTGGAAATACTGGCCGAAGAGGGCGCCAGCATACGGATTGGAGATTGCATAGGAACTATAGGAGAGTAAATGTAGTTTGTCATAAT
>JAQUEL010000030.1:0-18242 GCA_028685295.1 bacterium | reverse complement strand
TAGTTTGTCATAATCGGTATCAATTGAAATACTTTGCGGAATGTTGTTTATGATCATACAAGATATGATTTCACTATACCTCGTTCCGCCTTTTATATTTGGGGAGGTATTCCGGGATAAGATATTATAGCTTTCTGCCTTCAACTCTAAAAGATGACATAAAGAGGATATGAATATCAGCATGTAGAAAGGGATAGTGTACCTTCGTAAAGGAAGACCAAAGTGAAACTGCGTAAGGGTTTTTATATAGCGATTGCTATAGCGGTAGCTATTTCCATATACCTGTTTATCTCCTGTCGTAATTTTGCCGGGCTTTATGTGCTGGATCTGGCACAAAAAAGCTATCCGGGTATTACGGTGGGAGGGTTCAGGCTGTCTCCGTTCGGCCTGAAAGCAAATGATGTTAGTTGGAATAATCCCGGCAAGCCTGAGGCAGGTTTTTATTTTCGTGAAATATATATTAAATTTTCTTTTTTCAGACTTGTAGCCTCTATTCACCAACGAAACCCTCTTAAGCTGGTTTCTTCGGTGGACATGGACGGCTCTGTGCTGCGAGCACAAAGATCAGCTGCAGGTATCTGGAGCTTGCCATTGCCTGGTAAACACACCAAAGAGCGACGCTGGAAAGCTATCTGCCGATTCAACATTCGGCAAGGGCGGGTAGAGCTTACAGATGAATATCTAAGGCATGAAGGCGCAGCGGCACAGCGGCATAGAGGGTTCAAATTCGCTCGTAAGCTTCTCCTGTCTGATATATGTGCATCCGGTAACATCAGAGAGGATTTGGTGAATTTCAAACTGGATGCCCTTTCCGATCAGGCGGCCGGGGTAAGGCTTTCGGGTTGGGCGACCGTTGACAAGCCCCTCTTTGCCGCCAGGGTGGAACTGTCCCGGGCCGATCCTCTTTTCTGGCATCCATACATAGTTCCCAAAGGACTATCCGCCGGGAATGGTAAATTCGATCTGAAGGCGAGTATCAGCGGTACGCCGCAGCGTAAAGGTACCTATTTGGATTACGATGGTACTGTCGGGTTGCACGGAGTAAATGTTGCGCTGCCGGAGATAGGGCTGAAGTTTGAAAACGCCGTCGGCTCTGTTCGATTTGGAAAAGAGGGCATGAGCTTTCAGGGAATGAAGCTGCTCTATCATGGAGTACCTTTACAGGCAGACGGAACTTTGCAGGATTATAGCAATCCCGTGCTCGATCTTGCCGTTTCAGCCAGGGGAGCCGTATTATCTGATATAAAGGATATTAAGCGCTTTACAGGTAAAGCACAGCTTGCGGGTAAAGCCGATATATCTATGCGCTTGTCAGGCAATTGGTCTTCTCCATTGATAGAGGGAGCGTTTGGTATATCGGGGTTGAGCTTTAATGGAAGAGAGATTGGGGATATGCAAGGTCGATGCCGGTATAGCGACGGTATGCTCTCTCTTCCTCTGGTAAAATGTGGAGATTACCCCATAAATCTTACCGGGTTGATCGATTTAAGGCATAAAGATCCACGCAGCTTTATTTTGGCTGAATGCCGTACGCTCTCTCTGAGCAAGCTTCATGATTTGTGCGGGAAACCCGGCGCAGGTCGGTCTTGGTCAGGCAGCATCTCCGGAAGCGCTGTATTACAATTACAGGGTTTGCAGCTTATGGATGCCGGATTTCTGCTTCAGGGGCGGGATATACCATTTCGGGGAGTGATATGGCGCCGTGCAGCCCTTTCTGCCAAGCTGGGCAATGAAGGACTTGTAATTCGCGGATTGAATGCTGAAGCCGGCCGGGGCACGGCTGTCAGGCTTTACGGCACTGTAGATAACGCCGGACGGATGCAGTTGAACCTTGATGGGGCAGGTTTGCCATGGAACTCTCTGGGAGACCTCCCTGTTAAGCCTGATGGGAAAGTGGCTTTATCGGGAAGCATTACGGGAACGGTAGATCATCCCGATTTCAATGGCCTTGCAGGTGGGGAAGACTTCTCATATAAGGGAACGGATTTTAAAAATTTCAGCGGCGGAATAAAGTACGATGGAAAAAACGGCAGCTTGAATCTTAAAGATATGTTTATACATCCGGCAAGGGGCCCTGGAGGAAGAATAAAGCTGACGGGAGAGATCTCTGCCGGTAGGCTTGATCTGGAAGGCCGTATACAGGGAATAGATGTCGCTCTTCTCTCTTCTTGCCTGGGTAATGGAGCAAACGACAAGATTAAAGGTCGGATATCCGGCACATTGAATGTCGGCGGTAAACCTGATCATCCTTCTATCAAAGCGGTTTTACGGGCAGAGGAACTCCTTGTGGCTGAACGAGCTGTAAAGGAGCTTTGCCTGGATGTGAAAGGGGATGGAAAGAGTTATCGTTTGAATAATGTATCATTCAAGCTTCTTGACGGGCATTTGACCGGATCGGGCAAGATAGAAGCGGGAAGGTATGCTCTGAGCCTTAAAGGACGTGATCTATCTGCGGCGGCTGCCCATGATACCCTGAAGGTTTTACCATCATGGAGTGGAAAGCTGGAGCTTGATGGCAGCCTAAGAGGAAGAGTGGATGATCTGGCCGCTATATCGGGAAATCTACAGCTTAAATCTGCAGGTGATATAACAACCGGCGAAGCAAGTTTGGGGATTTTAGAGGCTGCAGCCAGGATAGATCACGGCAAAGCGGATTATACACTATCTATATCTCAGGAGAGGGGAAGGCTGGAAGTAGCCGGAACATACTATGTTAAAAACGCTGAAGGCAGCCTGAAACTCAGAAGTACCAATCTTCCTATAAAGACGGCGTTGGCCCTATATCCATCTCCTGCGGATCGGCTGGGGTTGGTTGATACCAGGATCAGCGGCTCATTATCGGTTGAACATATGAACTATGGGCAAGCTCTGGATAGAGCGGATCTTTCTCTCTATCTGGATGGAGGCAGCATCGCCGGACAACGCCTGGATAGTGCCGTGGCAGAGGGTACGATTTCAGCCCGAAAGATAGAACTGCACCGTTTGGAAGTTTCTGGTCCGGCCCTGGGGCGGCTGTGCGGCTCCGGCTGGAGCGATATGGCTGGAAAACCCGAAGAGCGAGAGCTTCATTTTGATATAAAAGCCGATGCTTCCGATTTACCGGTCCTGATGAAGATAGCTTCCGATAAATATTCCGGCAAGATATCCATGGTCGGTAGCATTGACGGCAAATGGAATTCTCCTGTTTTATCCGGAAGCTTTATATCTTCCGGAGGTTCTCTGGCCGGTTATCATTTTGACAGCCTGGAAGGCTCATTTGCCGCTGAGCGGGAAAGGCTGAAGTTAAAAGATGTTTACGTGAAGCGTTCCGAACATATAGCTGTCATTAGCGGCTACATACCGATGGACTGGCATGCCGGACAGATATCCGATAACGGCAGCCTGGATATAGATGCCAGGCTGGCAGGAGGCGATCTTGGCCTGGTATCCCTCTTTTTCCCGAAGATCAGCAAAGTATCCGGCAATATGGAGGCTGTGCTTCATATTGCCGGCAAGCCGGGGGCTATAGAGGTTTTTGGACGGGCGGCGGCAGACAAAGGAAAGGCTGAAGTGGAAGGTCTGGGCCGCATAGAGGAGCTGCAGGCTATGTTGACATTTCGTGGACATTCCGTAGATATCGAGGCTTTAGCTTTTAAGATGGGCCATGGTCTGGTCAGCGGCGGCGGCAGGATAGATCTGCCCGGAGGCAAGAAGCAGGAGAGCGCCTTATATCTGAAATCTTCCGGCGCCGATGTTAATCTGCCATGGTTCAAGGGAAGGGTTGATGGGGAAATTCAGCTTTCTAATGATCATGCCGGTGCGGGATTAGCCGGTAGAGTCAGAATCAGCGAAGGAGATGTTTATTTGCAGCAGGCCCGATCCGGTCTGCTGCCGAAGCTCCCGGTAGATGCCGGACTTAAGCTTTCCCTTCATATAAATGAAGGAGTGCGTATAAGCAGCGGCAATACCAAAGCAGTCTTTAACGGTAATCTGTTGGTGGGGGGCAGCACAGGGGATCCTCGTATTATAGGGGAATTGGTATCTCGCAAGGGCGATATAGGTATTTCAGTTATAAGCTCTCCCTTCAGGCTAGTGGAGGCACGAGCTGTGTTCAGTGACCAGGTCGGCAGGCAGCCTCTGTTGCCTGGATTGAAGAACACCGGCATAAATTTGCAGGCCAGGGCTGTAAACCGTATAGATAAAACCGAAATCTATATGGATGTGGCCGGTCGTCTGCCGGATATAAAGATAAGCTTCTCTTCCAGGCCGGAAATGAGCGAGGATGCGATAATTGCCTTGCTGGGGCGCAAAAGCAGCATAGAAGCCGTTATGGACGGGCGAATGCAGGATGTTATCAAGGAGGAACTGATACGTCTGGTAGGCGACAGCATTAAAAACCAGCTTTTCGATCCGTTGGGTAAATCTCTGGCGGATGCTCTGGGAATGGGAGAGGTAAGTTTCGATTACACTGATGAGGATGTTCTCAGTATGAGGCTGGGGCGGTATATTTTTGACGGGTTGTATGTTTCTTACACAACAAGGATATTTGCTCTCGAACAGCGTAATATTATGGAAATGGACTATTATCTGAAGAATAATCTAAGCCTGTCATGGACGGTGGATGATGCCAGTGAGAGCCGAGGGGAGATCCGTTGGCAATATCGCTTTTAAGCCTCTTAGCTTTATGATATTATGTGGGGTAGTTGTCAGATAACTGTCTTAAAAATTGGAAGTTGGAATTCAGAATAGCCTGGTGATAATTTATCCGCTGTTGCCGATATATTTATGCTATATTTTGAACTTCCGTTACTCTTAAGCGGGTATGCTTTGAAACGAGGGATGGATTTGAAACATAAGATTTTCAGATATTTTTTTTCTTCATTGCTGATCATCTTTCTCTTGCCGTTAATCGCCGTATATGCGGCCGATAGTACATTGGGAGAGATCAAGGTCGACGGCATCAGGGTGGAAGGCAATATCAAGGTAACGGTAGGCGATATTCTATCCAGAATGAAGATCAGGGTGGGAGATACCGTAAACAAGGATCGAGTAAAGGCCGATTGCGAAGCTATTCTGGCGCTGGGAAAATTCAGTGAGGTCAGACCGGAGATCAGCAGTGAAAATGGTAGGGTGATCCTGTTGGTACGGGTCAAGGAGAACCCCGTAATCACCGCCGTTAATTTCGAGGGAAACACTATCTTTACCAGTGAAAAGCTACGAGCGGTCATGAAGACGCAGTCTGGGGATGTCCTGGATACAGCTGTGCTGCGAGGAGACATTGCTGTTATAGAGAAGCTTTATCAGGATGCCGGTTATGTTTTGGCCAGAGTTGTGGATGTAAACGTGACGCCGGAGGGCGTCATTACGCTGACTATTGCTGAAGGCGTCATAGAGGATATCCGGGTGGAAGGGCTACAAAAAACCAAGGCTTTCGTTGTCACGCGTGAGCTGCTGGTAAAACCCGGTGATGTTTTTGAGCGGGATAAGGTCCGCAAGAGCCTGCAGCGAGTGTTCAATCTGGGATTTTTCGAGGATGTGACCAGCAGGGTGGATGCGGGAGCCAAACCGGGACAGGTAATATTGATTATAAAAGTGGTAGAGCGCAAAACCGGTAATGCTTCAGCCGGCTTGGGATACAGCTCTAAAGAGGGCCTGGTAGGCAGTCTTGAAATCTCCGATACCAATTTTAGAGGTGTTGGGCAGAGAGTTTCAGCTCGCCTGGAGTTCGGCACAGAGCAGAGCTACGAGCTCTCTTTTAGGGAGCCGTGGCTGGATAAACATAATACTTCACTGGATGTATCACTTTACGATGCTACCAAAGAGAGATTCAGAGAAACTGCCGATAAATTCACCGAAACACGTAAGGGCGGCAGCCTGGCCCTGGGACGTCCTCTGAGCGAGAATGTACGCACTTCTTTTGCTTATAGAGCTGAAGATGTGAGTATTGCCAATAATACCGGTGGATTGCCGGAGGGGCCTTTGCGCAGTCTGGAATGGGCTACGGTTAGAGATACGCGGGATATCTTTGCCAATGCAACCACCGGCTCCAGAACAAGCTTTTCCGCTATACAGGCAGGGGGATGGCTGGGAGGAACTTTTGACTTTAATAAGTATATCCTGGATTTTCGGCGTTATGTTCGGTTAAGCCGGAAGAATCATGTGCTGGCATTGCGATTCAATGCCGGTCTTGGAACAGGAGATATACCGACTTATGAGAAGTTTACACTGGGAGGAGCCTTCAATTTACGCGGCTTTAAGGAGGACTTCCTCCGCGGTAACAATGTTCTGTCAGCTACAGCCGAGTACAGAGTTCCGGTGAACAAGAATCTGGCCGGCGTCTTCTTCGTTGATAGCGGTAAAGTCTGGGGACAGGCAGTTCCTCTGACGAATGAAGGAGAATTGAAGGTAGGCTATGGAGCAGGTATCAGAGTGGAAACTCCGATAGGTCCCATACGATTGGATTATGGTATTGGTGAAGCCGGTGGACGGATCCACTTCAGCATTGGACAAATGTTTTAGCTTTTTATCCGGTTGAAACAGTCCGAATACATAATGGCCTACGTTAGGCCGTTATAGATGAGGAGTTTTGCTTGAGAAAAGCTGGTTGGGTTAAAATCATAGCTCTGGCCATCTGCATGGCAACAGCCGGTACAGCAGGATATATAAGCGGGGGAGAACCATCGGTAGGGGCCATAAGCCTCTCTCATCTTCAAGGATTGGGCCTGCCCGGATATACTCCGCCTCAATCCTTTGCTGCCGCAACGGGAACGGGCCCCGGCAGGGGGACAGCCGAGTATGTCGGTGTCTTTTTGACCGGTTTATCGAAATTCATGCCCGCCGGGATAAATGTTCGAGCCATGTTGCAGAAGATACATAACAGCGAGTATCAGGATGAGGAAAGAAGTTTGATCGCCGAGGAGCTCTCCTATACGGCAAAATCTCTGGCACAAGCAGCCGAGGAGCGCTTTCGCGAGAAATATGCTGCTCGTAGGGCGGAGATGTTCTCTGATAAAGATCCCGTTCTGCTTGACCTGCGTTTAAAGATAATTAATGCAGAGCTAAGAACGTTATATGCCTCTCCGGCAGAGAAGGACGGCCTCAATGCCGACCTGGAAAAGCTTAGAAAAGATCTTGACCGTGAATTGTTCGATCGACGAGGCAGAATATCAACAGAAATGGGAAATTATAAAAAATTATTACAGGAAGAGATAAAGGCTCGGTTATCATCTGAAGCATCGGATAGGGCGGCGGAATTACGTTTGGCAAGAAAGAGAGATATAGATGAACTCTGTTTGCCTCTGCCTGTGCCGGAATGGAGTTCTTTACACGTTAGCGCCTGGTCTGAAGCAGAGAAGGGCCTGAACGATAGAAAGGAAGATAAGGCTACCGGTACAGATTACGAACGACGATTGCGGGCCGAAGTTTCGGCCGATAAAAGACAGAAAGCATATAATGATAAGGCGTTGAGGGCAATATCTACGGCCCTGGCAGCAGAGAACGGCCTAACGGTAGTCATCGGTGGTGCCGTACCGCTGCATAATTGCGTAGATCTCACGGCTGAAGCGGCTGATATCTTAAAGAAGGGAAGGCAATAAAACTATGATGAAAAGGCTTTCAGAACTGGCTGAGGTGGTCGGTGGCATCGTAGTAGGCGATGATGTCGCCATCATTGGTGTGACGGCGGTGGAGAATGCGGAGGAGGAACACCTTACATGGGCAGAGAACCCCGGGATATTAAGCCGGGCCATCTCATCAACTGCTGCTGCCGTTATTGCGCCTATGGGGTCGCAAATGGACGGCAAGCCGCTTCTTCTGGTAGAGAATCCTCGCCTGGCATTTGCAAAAATATTAAAAATCTTCGCCTGGAGAGATGAAGCTCCGTTCGGCATTCATCCAACCGCAGTGATCGGAGATAATTTCAATGCTCCGGAGGATGTATCCATTCAGGCCAATGTCTATATCGGAAAGAACGTTACGCTGGGCGATAAGGTGGTTATATATCCTGGTGTTCATATCGGAGATAACGTCAAGATAGGCAATGATACCATAATTTATCCCAATGTAACCATCTATAGTCACATCACTATCGGCAAAAAAGTTATCATTCATGCCGGTGCGGTTATCGGCAGCGATGGTTTTGGCTACGTCAAATCCAGCAATTACCATTACAAAGTGCCGCAGATAGGCACGGTGGTAATCGAAGATTACGTAGAGATAGGTGCCAATGTTACCATAGACAGAGCTACTACCGGAACTACTACTATCAAGGACGGCACCAAGATAGATAACCTGGTTCACATAGGCCATAACGTCAGCATTGGAGAGAAGAGTATAGTTGTAGCCCAGGTAGGTATATCCGGCAGCGTCAGGATAGGTAATCGGGTTATTCTGGCCGGACAGGTAGGAGTTAAAGATCATATTACCATTGGCGACGACACGATTGTAGGAGCACATTCCGGTGTTATAAGTAATTTGGATGAAGGCTCTTTTGTTTCCGGATATCCGGCCCGGCCTCATTATGAACAGATGAGAATACAGGCATATTTGCGCAAGCTTCCCGAAATGGCCAAGGCTTTGAGAAAGCTTCAGGCCCGGTTGGAGGAGGTATCCGGCAAGAGGAAGCGGTAGCCGGCAGGCGGTTGCCGAAGGCAGCGGGCGTATGCTATAATCTTGCCATGTATTCTCAAAGAACTATCGGTAGGTCTGTGTGTACTGAAGGCATAGGTATTCATACAGGCCGAATAGTAAGAGCTACCTTTAAACCCGCTTGCGAAGGCAGCGGGATTAATTTTGTGCGAACCGACCTGGGGGGGAAGACAGTTCCGGCTCTGTATCCTTTTGTTTCGTCCACCCGTAGAGGTACCACCCTGGAGCGGGATGGTGCCGGAGTGGCGACGGTGGAGCATCTTCTGGCTGCGCTGAGCATATTGGGTATAGATAACCTTACCATCGAATTAGACGGCCCGGAGGTGCCCATTCTTGACGGCAGCGCACTTCCCTTTATTGAATTGCTACGAAAGGCGTCTATGCATAATCTCAATGCGATGCGGAGGGTTATCCGGCTAAAGGAGCCTCTGTGGCTTACTTGGGAGGATACGGCTATGTGTGCCTTTCCCGCCGATAAGTACAGCTTGGAAGTAATGGTGAATTTCCCCTATATCGGTCCGCAGCGGGTTGCCGTTGATTATGATGATCCAACTTTGGCGGAGCAGGTAGCCTCAGCCAGGACCTTCGGTTTCCGCGAAGAGGTAGAGGAACTGCTCAGGCAGGGGCTGGCCCTGGGAGGAAGCCTGGATAATGCTCTGGTATTCGGTCCAGAGGGATGTTCTGCACCTCTGAGATTTGAAGATGAGCCGGCTCGGCATAAGCTTCTTGATATGATTGGTGACCTGGCTCTGTTGGGGGGAGTGCCCCTGGCAATGTTTATAGGAATAAAATCCGGTCATTTCCAACATTTGGAATTGGCTGCGGCTATGATGAAAAGGAGTGAGTTTGTTGCTTGATATCAACGCCATTAAGAGAATACTGCCTCATCGATATCCATTTCTTCTGGTAGATCGGATAATAGAGATGGAGCCCGGTAAGAGGGCCATGGGCATTAAGAATGTTACCATCAATGAAGATTTTTTTAACGGGCACTTTCCGGGCCATCCTGTTATGCCTGGTGTATTGGTGCTGGAAGCTATGGCTCAGGTTGGAGGCGTTCTATTGCTATCTATGACCGGCAATGAAGGGAAGCTGGCTTATTTCGGCGGTATGGATAAGATACGTTTCAGGCGAACCGTTCTGCCCGGGGATCAGATGGTTACCGAAGTAACGTTATTGAAGAACAGAGGCAATATAGGCAAGGTATGGGTGGAAACTAAAGTCGATGGTCAGGTAGCTGCCGAAGGAGAGTTTACTTTTGCCTTGGTGGCCAGTGGAGATACTGATGGCTAGGTGTAATATTCCTATAGCTAAGCCTAATATATCTGAAAGAACAAAAACCCGGGTTATGGATATCCTTGGGAGCGGCTTTATCGCTTCAGGAGATGAGGTACGCAAGTTTGAACAGGCTTTTGCCGGATATACAGGTGCCGCAGAGGGTATTGCAACCTCCTCCGGAACGACGGCCTTGCACGTGGCGTTGCTGGCTGCCGGTATAGGCCCGGGCGACGAAGTCATCACTACGCCGTTTACTTTCATTGCCACTAGCAATGCAGTGCTGTATTGCGGAGCCAGGGTGGTATTTGCCGATGTGGATCCGGCTACATATAATCTGGATCCGGAAGCGATTCGTAAAGCAGCCCGAGAACATCCCAAGGCTAAGGCTGTGCTGGCTGTTCATCTCTTTGGACTGCCTTGTGATATGGATGCTGTAATCGGTGTAGCTGCCGAGTACGGCCTGATTGTTATTGAGGATTGTGCTCAGGCGCACGGAGCTTTGTATAAAGGCCGTATGGTTGGAAGCATAGGTCTGCTTTCAGCTTTCAGCTTTTATCCCACGAAGAACATGACCTGCGGTGAGGGAGGCATGGTTGTAACTTCGGATAATGAGTTGGCTGAGCGTTGTCGGTTGTTGGTAAATCACGGTTCGGCAATACGATATCAACATGAAATCCTGGGTTATAACTATCGCCTGACCAATATCGCTGCTGTTATCGGTTCTACGCAACTGGAAGACCTGGATGATTTCATAGCGGCCAGGTCGGCTAATGCTTCCCGCCTGACACAGGGTCTGTCCGGCCTTTTTGGTATAATCACTCCCTGGGTGCCTGATGGTTGCCGCCATGCTTTCAATCAGTATACTATCAAAGTGCCGCAGGGCAGAGATGATCTGTTGAAGCATCTGGAGCGAGAGGGTATAGGCTACGGTCTTTTCTATCCACAGCCCTCTTATAAACAAGCTCTTTATAAGGAGCTGGGTTACGGAGATTGTTATTGCCCGGTGGCGGAGGATCTCTCCGCTCAGGTGGTGTCCCTTCCCGTGCATCCGCTTCTGGACGAGTGGGAGATAGATAGAATAATAGAAGTGATTGGAGATTGGGCTCCGAATAAAGGCTAACGGGTATGTCGAATTCCCGGATATTCAAGTTGTCTAGGGCGGAAGGTGTGAAAGATAATGCTGAAAATAGATAAGCTGGCTATTGTAGATCCCAAAGCCGAATTGGGAAAGGATGTTGAGATAGGCCCATATGCGATAATAGGGCCGGATGCAATTATCGGCGATAGAACGAGCATCTCATCTCATGCTGTAGTAGAAGGCTGTGTATCTTTGGGAACGGATTGCCAGGTGGGTATAGGGGCTGTTATCGGCGGTATGCCTCAGGATGTCAAATACCGGGGCGAAAGAAGCTATGTGCGTATCGGTAACAACAATGTATTCAGAGAGTATGTTACCATTCACAGGGCTACCGGCGAAGATAAAGCTACTGCCATAGGTGATAACAATATGATCATGGCGTATGGTCATGTCGGTCATAATTGCGTTATCGGCAATGGGGTCATGATGGCCAACATGGTAAACCTGGGAGGCCATGTTCTGGTAGAAGATAAGGCTGTTATCGGCGGTTTGACAGGCGTACATCAATTTGTGCGCATCGGGACGATCTGTATGATCGGTGGGGCATCCAGAGTTATACAGGATATACCTCCCTATATGCTGGTCGACGGCAGGCCGACCAAAGTGTATGGGCTTAACAGTATAGGTATGCGCCGTGGCGGCATATCATCCGAGGTCAGATTGGAATTAAAGAGAGCCTATAAGTTGCTTTTCCGATCCAATAATAATCTGACGCAGGCGCTTGAAGAGATAGAGGCGACCATCAATACCTCACGGGAGTTAAATCACCTGATAGAGTTTTTGAAGACTATGGGGCGTGGTATCTGCCGTGAGAGCCGTGCACAATCTGATGGCTGATTATCACGTCATGATTGTGGCCGGAGAGGCCTCCGGCGATCTTAACGGCTCGGCCGTGGCCAGTCATCTTCTTCAATCATCTTCCAATGTAAGACTAACGGGTGTCGGAAGCTCCGGAATGCGCGAAGCGGGCGTGGAATTGCTGTGTGATAGTTCCGACTGGGGTGTTATAGGCCTGGTGGATGCTCTTCGTATCTCTCCCCGCCTTATAGGAGAATTACGACGGCTGAAGAAATACCTGGCCGAAGTTCGTCCTGCATTACTTTTGCTCATAGATTATCCATTCTTTAATATGTGCCTGGCAAAAACCGCACATGCTTTGGGTATTCCTGTGGTCTACTATTTCCCACCGTCTTCCTGGTCGCGCAAATCACGATATGCTGCGGATCTGGCTGAATTAGCCGCATGGGTGGCTACTCCCTTCCCCTGGTCGGCCGATATATTGGCCGAAGCCGGATGCAAGGCTGAATTTGTCGGGCATCCCGTTCTGGATTGGGTCAAGCCTCTCCTTTCTAAAGAGGATCTGGCCAGGATTTTCAAGTTGGATATAAATGCGTACACTATAGGCCTAATGCCGGGCAGCCGAGCATCCGAGATAAAGCATATTCTTCCCGTCATGCTGAAGGCGGCGGAAATAGTATCCTCCAGAGTCAAAGGGGTCAGCTTTGTGCTCATCAAAGCGCCGAACCTATCGCTGTCTGTATTGCAACCACTGCTTAAACATACTTCGGCAGAGATAACGATCACAGATCGGTATCCTTATGACGTTATGGCTTTGTGTAATCAGATGCTGGTGACTTCAGGCACGGCTACTTTAGAGGCAGCGGCAGCCGGTGTGCCGATGACGGTCGTTTACAGAAGCAACTTTCTGACGTGGATACAGGCCAGACTTTTTTTAAAGATACCCTTTATTTCCATGCCTAACATAATTCTGGATCGTCCTGTTATAACCGAACTGTTGCAATACGAAGCCGGCCCGGACCGCATAGCAGAAGAGGTCTGTTCTCTAATGGCTGATCCCCAGAGAGCTGTAGTTATGAAGCAGCAATTGGCCATGGCCGTGGGTTCTCTGGGAGAAACCGGTGCCAACCGTAAAGTTGCCGAAAAAATACTGGAGATGCTGAGGAAATCCTGATGAGGTTTATATTCTTTGCCAATTCACCCGGTGAGGTTTATTCCTGGGTCAGACCTACCGTTAGAGAGATAAAAACGATGGTCCCGGATGCAGAGATTATAATCATTAACCCTCCTTGTCAGTGGCGTTCCGGTAATGAGGGTGCTGTGTTGGGCAGGCTTCCCGGTATAAGCCGTGTGATTGGTCCTCTGGAATACCTCAAATATATCGTTTGGCCCGGCTCCATACCCTGTCTGGGAGAGAATAAAGAGGGAACGGTCATTATCTATATGGGGGGAGAGAATATCTATCCTTTGCTGTTAAAACGAAGGATCGGTGCTCCCATCCTGGCTTATGAATATACGGGGCGGTACTGGACAGAGCATCTGGACCGTGTTTTTGTTTCCTCTACGCAAGTTATGGATGAATTGCGACACCGGGGAGCAAAGCCGGCCTCTATAGAAGTTGAGGGAGACCTGATGCTGGATGCGGTGGAGACTGAACTGGATGATGCCAGAGCAGAGTGGGGTGTAGGTACCGATGAAAGGGTAGTGTCCCTCTATCCCGGCAGCCGTCCCTATGAGCTGAAGTACTTTACTCCCTTCTTGCTGAGAGCGGCCGAGCTTCTCTCTAAAGAGATAGAGGGACTTCGTTTTTTCCTTTCTTTATCCCCATTTGCTACCCTTCAGCAGCTTGAGAGGTACATATCCTATTTCAAAGATGAATATATCGAAGGCGCCACCGGGCGTGTTTCCACCCGCGGGGTATTGCCGGCCATCCATACTGAGAACGGAACGGTGGTAGAGATAATCAAGGATTATCAATACGATCTCATGAAAACATCCGACCTGATGATAACCATCCCCGGCACCAAGACTATGGAAGCTGCCGGCCTTGGAACCCCTATGGTGATAATTGCTCCCTTGAACAAGGCCGAAGAGATAATCATCAGTGGTCCAGGAGGGCTTATCTCCATGCTGCCGGTTTTGGGAAAGCCTTTGAAGAGAGCGATTATTAAAAGGATGGCCGTTAAATATCCATATACAGCATTGCCCAATATGCGTGCTCAACGCTTTATCGTACCAGAGGTAAGAGGCAGAATATACGCATTACAGGTGGCTGAAGAGGCTGCAAAGCAACTGAGAAATTCTGAAGAACGGCGGCGCATATCTGCGGAACTACAGGAGATAGCCGGAGAGAAGGGTGCTGCTCGTAAGATTGCAACAGCTGCTATAGAAATGGCAGGTTGTTTGAGAGGCGAGATGCATAATTGAGGCGTATTATTCAATATAGAGATGCGTTTGCGCAGATGTGAATCTTTGCAATGCCGATTTCTTTTAAAAGGATTTCCTTAAAAGGTATAGAATTCAATAGTAGGCTATTATTTTTATGAATAAAAAAAGCTCCTTCTACCTGCTTGTAAAACAGGCATAAGAAGCCGCAAAGAAGCTTAAGAGGTGAAAAGGGCTTAATGGATGCAACTATAGGCAACAGGCGTTTAATGCACGAGATGAACAAATCTTTGATTTTACGGGCTATTCGTGATAAAGGACCTGTATCCAGAACTACCCTGACGGAGATAGTCTCTCTCAGTTCAGCCACGGTTACTAATATTGTAGATGATCTTTTGCAGAGGGGCTTTGTTCATGAAGCCGGACATGAGGAATCGGCCGGTGGCCGACGCCCGGTTCTTTTGAAATTTACTCCCGGGGCAGGCTATGTAATCGGAGTGGAATTGGTGTCCGGTAGAATTCGTGCCGGCCTGGTGGATTTAGGCGCCGGGATAGACCGGGTATATGAAGCGGACATAACCGAGCTATCTCCTATGTCGGCTATTGCTAAGGTTGTGGAGATGATCGAAACCATAAGGCATGGAGTAGCCGGCCGGATCAGAATATTCGGCATAGGCATAGGTATTACCGGCCTGGTCGAGCCGGAAACGGGCGTGGTCTCCGAGGCCAGCAATTTGGGCTGGCGCGGCATACCGTTGAAGTCTCTGATAGAAGAGAGAACCGGGCTGAGAACAACGGTAGAGAATGATTGCAATGCCAATGCTCTGGCGGAAATGTACGATGGTGCGGGGCAAGGTGCCGCTGATTTGTTCTGTGTTACTATAGGCGCAGGTATCGGAGCCGGTCTGATTCTAAATGGTGAGCTGCATCGCGGCCGGGACGGCTCTACCGGAGAGCTGGGGCATATGGTAGTAGATATTGATGGTCCTCCATGTAAGTGCGGTGCCTGGGGGTGCCTTGAAACCTTGGCTGCCGGGCCGGCCATAGTACACTGGACCGGCGAGATGCTTAAGCAGGGCAGGGTTTCCGTATTATCCCAAATGTGTGAAGGCCAGGCGGACAAGCTTACGCTGGAGATGATTATAACGGCGCTGAAGCAGGAGGATGAGCTGGCTGTCCAGGCTGCCGGAAGGGCTGGAGAGTACATAGGTGCCGGTATTGCCAGCGTTATAAACCTCATCAACCTCGAGAGAGTCATCATCGCCGGGCCGGCAGCAGACCTGGGCGAGCCTTTTCTGTCTTCCATAAGGCAGACCATCGGTTGCCGAGCCTTGTCTGTGCCGGCTTCACGTGTAATAGTAGTTCCGGCCTGCCTGGGAAGAGAGGCAGGTATAATAGGACCGGCCACGGTTCAGATAAGAGAGATTATGAATTCGCCCAGTTTATGCTGGGTTTGACGGGGGTGTAATATTGTTTAATGTAGCTGTTATAGGAGCAGGGACGATGGGTGGCATACATGCCGGGCACTATGATGCTCTGCCCGATAGCCGGGTGGTTGCTGTGCTGGATATAAGGCTTGAAGCTGCAGAGTCCCTGGCTGAAACCTACTCTGCTTCAGCATATGACAATATGGAGAAAATGCTGGCGGAGGAGAATATAGATATCGTCAGCATAACTACGCCCACTCCATATCATAAGGAGTGTGTGCTGACGGCAGCTGCCGCCGGAAAGCATATATTTTGCGAAAAGCCCATAGCTATGACGACGGAAGAGGGCCTGGAAATGACCGAGGCCTGTCGAAAAGCCGGCGTAGCCTTTATGGTAGGGCATGTTTTGCGCTATTTCCCTGAATATGCTGCCGCCAAAGCGATGATAGACAACGGAGCCGTAGGTAAAATTGGAATGGTACGTACCAGCCGGGGAGGTTCTTTCCCACGGGCTTCCGGGGACTGGTATGCAGATAAGGGCAAGAGCGGCGGCTTGGTTTTGGATATGTTAATTCACGATTTTGATTGGCTGCGATGGAGTCTGGGAGATGTAACCAGGGTTTATGCCAAAGGATTGGTGGAGAAGGCCGGAGAGCATAAAGATTATGCCCTGGTCACTCTGCGGTTTGCAAATGGGGCCATAGCTCATGTGGAGGGAACGTGGATGCGCCCGGACGGCTTCAAAACTTGCTTGGAGGTGGCTGGGGATAAAGGTCTCATCGCCTTTAACAATGATGATTCTGCGCCGATCAAGCTGGCGTTTACCGATAGCGGCAGAGCAGGTAATGCAGTAGCTGTGCCTAATAGCCCTCTGGCAGAAGAGGATGATCCCTATCGACTGGAGATTATCGATTTTCTAAAAGCAATCAAAAGGGAGGAAGAGCCTCCGATAAGCGGTGAAGATGCCGTGGAAGCGTTGAAAATATCATTAGCTGTTCTGGAATCGATTTTCACTGGACAGCCAGTGGAGGTGCTGAGATGATGAAGAGGATAAGGGTTGGGATGATGAGCTTTGCTCATATGCATGCCGGCAGCTACGCTTCTTGTCTGGAAAAGATGCCGCAGGTGGAGCTGGTTGGGGTTGCCGATGAGGATGAAGCTAGAGGCGGAGCTGCTGCCGAGGCCCATAATACCGATTATTATAGCAGTTATGATAACCTATTGAAGCAGGATCTTGACGGAGTGGTTATCTGTTCTGAAAACTACCGGCATCTGGAAATGACCGAAATGGCGGCTGTAGGCGGTGTGGATATATTATGTGAAAAGCCCATATCCACCAATGCTGCCGATGCCCGCAAGATGATAGCCCTTTGCCGGGAGGCAAAGGTCAGGTTGCAGATAGCCTTCCCCTGTCGCTTCTCACCGGCAGTAATTCATGTCCGGGATATAGTGCGTGAAGGGCGCCTGGGAGAGATAGTGGCGGTAAAGGCTACCAATCGTGGGCGTATGCCCGGAGGATGGTTTGTAGATTCCCGGCTCTCCGGCGGCGGGGCGATCATAGATCATACGGTGCATGTGGCTGATCTGTTGCGCTGGTATACGGGAGCCGAGGCGATTGAGGTCTATGCCGAAGCAGGCACTATGTTCAATGATATAGAGGCCGAGGATGCAGGTTTGCTGACTATTAGCTACGATAATGGTATCTTTGCTACTCTGGATACCAGTTGGTCTCGTCCTAAGTCCTTTCCAACCTGGGGAGACGTCTATATGGAGTTTATAGGGACCGAAGGAGTAGCCGGCGTCGATGCTTTTATCCAGCGTTTAGATCATTATTCCGATGAGAATATGAGCTACAGCTGGGAAGGCTGGGGCAGCAACATCGATATGGGGTTGATTCGTGACTGGGTTGATTGCCTGGATAGCGACAGAGAGCCCTCTATAACAGGCGAAGATGGCCTGAGAGCTCTTGAGGTAGCCCTAGCAGCTTATCGTTCCATAGCCGGCGGTAAGCCGGAACGCGTCTGATAAACATTTGAGTACGTTCAGACGGCAACTAAAGGAATTGGCAGAATATTTGTCGAATTACTTGCAAGAGGTTAAGCAGGAGGATCGGCAATGAGGTCTGACGATTCTAATATCGATACCGGCCTCGTTTCCGGTCCCGACCCGGTTGAAGATGACGAGAGTAATACCTATTTTTTAAGCGGGCCGGAAACCGGAAAGATCGAGAGAGAGCTGTTGCCGGAGTTGAATGCACAGCCGTTTTGCGCTGTGCCGGTTGAGGAAATGCTGCCAATACGTTGGAAGCTGCTTGCGCTGGTGTGCGCAGCTCTACTGGCACTCTTATTTGCCCGGTACATCCAAGGCATGGTAGCGCACAGGGTAGTTGTAAATAAACATGCAAGCATATCACGGCAAATGGATATACCCGCTAAGGCTGTGCCCCATTCTTCTTCTGCCATAGGCGCCATGCAGACCGTAGCCCCGGCCGAGGATTATCAGCCGGTTGTTATCGGGAATAGCGTGGCCGTTCCATTGTACGGCAATACGATAAAGATAATCGATATGCCGCCTACGGGCCGTTCTGATCC
>JAQUEL010000100.1 GCA_028685295.1 bacterium | reverse complement strand
CCACCGGGCAACGCAGCCCCTCGTCAAGCTCAATTTCAGGCCGCCAGTTCAGTTCACGGACAGCCTTGTCAAAATCTATGGCGTAACGCCTGTCGTGCCCCGGCCGGTCCCTGATATAGCTGATAAGGCTTTCAGGCTTGCCAAGCAATGACAGGATGGATTTGACAATCAAGATATTGGAACGCTCGCTAGCTCCGCCAAAGTTATATACCTCTCCCGACCTTCCTTGATGCAAAACGGCAGCTATTCCCCGGCAGTGATCCTCAACATATATCCAGTCTCTGATATTCAGCCCGTCCCCATAAACCGGAAGAGGCTTATCCTCAAGGGCATTGGCGATCATCAGCGGAATAAGCTTCTCAGGAAATTGATACGGACCGTAATTATTAGAACAGCGCGTAACGACCGTATCCATACCAAAAGTGTGATAATAAGCTCTAACCAGCAGATCCGCTCCTGCCTTGCTGGCTGAATACGGGCTGTTAGGCGCTAATGGAGTTTCCTCGGTAAAGCATCCCTCCGGCCCCAGACTGCCATATACCTCATCCGTAGAGACCTGCAGATACCTGCCGACGCCCTGTGTTTTGGCAGCCTCCAGCAGCACCTGCGTGCCCATTACATTTGTAGTTACGAATACTCCCGGCCCTTCGATACTGCGGTCCACATGGGATTCAGCCGCAAAATTGATCACGGCATGAGCGCCGGACATAGCCGCAGCTACAGCCTCAACATCAGTAATATCGCCTTTGACAAAGGTATAGCGCTTATCCTTATCTACGCCCGCCAGATTCTCCAGATTACCGGCGTAAGTCAGCGCATCAAAGTTCACTATCTCATCCTGGGGATGAGCCTCTAAATAATATCTAATGAAATTGCTGCCGATAAATCCGGCGCCGCCAGTAACCAAAAGCTTCAATTTATTTCTCCTTCAGCTATCCACCGCTTCATAATCGCCACAGCATCATGAGCCAGTCCTATTGTGCCGCTGACCGTCCTGTCCGAAGGATAGAGCTGCGTGGAATCTATCAGATACAGGCCTTTCAGCGGAGCGGCATACGGCGGTATCTTATCAGCAAATCCGGTAGTGCATATCGCCTGCGCATAACGGTCACGATAAACCGCCGCCACCTCCACATCATCAGCGCTAAAACCCGGTCGCACTCGGCTCAATGCCTCAATGTATTCTTCAATCAGCGATTTATCGCTTCTATTGAAGCGCTCAGAACCAGCCTCAAGATAAAAAGGCACATATACAGCGCCTGAACCGTCACCCAAGAAGCCCGGATTGAGATTGGAATATTCGATAAAGCCATTAAAAGCTATCCCGGGATCATTGGTGTTTATCCAGAAGCTATCCGTCAATCTGCCTCTTATCTTCAGCACGGCACAAACGACGCCAATAAAATCTATATCACGCAGTTTATCTGCAAACGCTCTCTGTCCGGGCGGCAGCAACCCTGCCAGCACAGGCAACGGAACAGCCGATAGCACCATCCGGGCAGGCACTCTCTCGCCACCGACAACAATACCGACCACCCTGTCGCCATCAGCTATTATACCATCAACCGCCGCTCCGGTAATTACCTTTCCGCCCCGACTTTCAATACGAGCTAGAAGCGCCCGCCAGAGAGTCTGCATGCCGCCTTGCAAATATCCGAGCTTTTCATGCTCAAAAAGGCCCTTCCTGGATTCCGCCAAACGAAATATGCGATGCCAGACCCAGGCTGCCGAAATTTGATCATAATAACGCCCGAATTTGATTCTCAGCAAGGGATCCCAGATTACTTCATACGCCTGCAATCCTATGCGGGAGATAAGCCACTCTTTAGCAGTGATGCCGTCAAGGCATCTCCAATTATGTATAAATCTGGAAGAAATAGCATTTATTCCAATCCTTATGCGGCTAAGAATATCAACCGGACTAAAGCAGAGCAGGTCAAGCGGCACAGCAAGGGGATATAACCTGCCGTTGTAAAACATGCTGGTATGCGAATCTCTCCATTCAAGCCGGTCTTCTATTCCCAGCCGACGACAGAGTTCCACCCAGTCATGATCGCCGCCGCAGAGAAAATGATAGTACTTATCGATGATATGATTATCAAATTCAACAGCGGCTGCCAATCCGCCCGGAACAGGCTCCTTCTCATACACTGCAACTGAATAACCCTGCTCAACCAGATCCATCGCCGCTACCAGCCCCGCTGTGCCTCCGCCTACAATCAGGACATCCATCATCCGTTATCTCTCCCGTTACTGCACCATTGCCGTC
Source organism: bacterium (assembly GCA_028685295.1). Taxonomy (GTDB): domain Bacteria; phylum UBP13; class UBA5359; order UBA5359; family UBA5359; genus UBA5359. The sequence goes on along the minus strand of JAQUEL010000100.1, from coordinate 2,618 downwards.
CATAAGGACTGTCCATGGCGACTTTTCGCAGAGCACGCCCATGCAAGGCAAGCCAGATTGCATACCAGGCATTAGCCCCCCAACAGAAAAAATCGAATAGTCCGGTATTAAAGACAAGCCTGCGCCATATAGATGAACGCAGCATCACTTCCACTCTGGACACCAGATTATCGACAGCAGGCGTAAAGCCCAAATTCAAGCCATCGATATTCCTACCCCTTATCCCGATACTTTCAAGTTTATTTACCCCTAATCCGGCCGCAGCAGCGAAATCAAGATGCTTTACAGTACCGGGATCAAAACCTGTTATTAAACTCTGCACGGTATCCAGAGCCACCAGATCACCGGAAGCCAGAATTAAATCGGCTATGCGCGGCCTTCCGGATTTGGGTGCATTGCCTTCCATGCCTACGGTGCCGTCCATGACGGCAAAGCGCGGCTGCACCGCCCGGTTGACATCAGCAATGGCCTGATGCACCACCGGATGATAATTATGCCGCAACTTGCCTATGCACCCCCACTGGTTCTTCAATGAACCGGTGATCACTGTTTTATTATGCGTCTTCATTACCGGAATGGTTATAACCTCTGTACGCAACAGGATTTCCGGCACCATTACGCTTTTGAATACATACCCGTCTTCAAGTGATACAGCCACCTCCTGCAAGCGGCTCATATTAACCCATTTCACTCCCAATCTGCGGCACATCTCACCTATGCCGCTGCATTGCAGTGCCTTGTCCGCACTCACCAGGACCTGATCAGATTCCACCACGTATATGCGCCCGACATAATCGCGGATGGTCCGCACCACGCCTTCCAGCACCCAGGGAGAGGTAACCGCTCCAGGCATAAATACATCCCAGCCCAGATTAACCTTTAGCGAAACATCGGCTCCGGGAGTTATAAACTCACGCCAGCCGGCAGCCTCCATGGCTCCAGCCACGGCCTCCAGAACCCTCTGATGGCAATCTTGCCCGTTCCTGGAAATCACATCGTAAACAGCTACTATGCTGCGCTCTTCGAGCACAGTTGTTGGTTTCAGGTTGTTAGTTGTTGGTTTTGTATTCATACTCTGCCTTTTTCAGCCATCGGTTAATTTCTTGCATGCGATCAGGCAATTCGCTCACAGAGAACCTTTCCCTCACTAATACCTCTCAAACAGCCGGCCCCATTTGGTAGAGGCCACACGCCGGCGCTGGATCCTTTTACCCTTCAGCGGCCACCAGATATAGTCATGATAAAAGAAGGAGCCGAAGATAAAAATATTTACCAACGGCGTATGAAAGAAGAGATGCTGCAAACCTTTCAAGGGCCCGAACCAGCAGAGATCCCCTACCTTGCTGGCAGTATTATCGCCAACGCTGAACTTAAAGTCGATACCGGATATATCCTCGCCCACTATCTCAATTTCCTCTACAACCCCGGTACCCAATCCACTCTCATGCGCCATGCGTATGTAAGGAATGGTCATGGGATCGAAGCCCATCATCTTCGCGGCTACGGCGTCTATAGCCACGCTGTCGGAAGACGCCAGCATAAAATCCTTTTCATGCGGTATCATCGTCCGAGGGCCGGGGCCGCTGCCGCAGATAGTACCGTCCATGACGGCGAATATGCCGCTATGTATCTCCTGCTGGATAGCCAGCAGATCGCATAAAGTTTCATGAATGACGCTATGCGTATAGTGGCGCCTGGTGTTGAGCAACCCGCCAAAAGCGTTCTTCATAGCACCGGTGGTGGTAGTGTAGATATGCGTCTTAACCGTGGGCAGGTGAATGACATTCTTACCGATAAAATATTCCGGTATCATAATGCCTTCGGGGAACACCTTATGCAGCACCCGCATCTCCGCCTTAGGCTTATAGGCAATCCAGTTGATGTCTTCAGGGATAAAGTTGTAAAGCTCCTTTATGCCGTATTTTTTATACAGCGGAGCCAGCCGGTTGAGCGTCTCTCCCTTGTAGGGATTGGTGACCACCGTGTTATTATGGACCGATACTATATCCTCATAGCCCGCTTCCTGCAAAGCCAGGATAGCTCCTTCAAGCTGCCAGGGAGTGGTATTGGCACTCAGATAAGGAAAATGCCAGGATATATTGTCCTTGAGTATGGTAACGGCATTCTTATCTAAAGCCTGTTCCAGGCCGGCCATCTTCATCATAGAGGATATATCGGTTATAACTGTATCGGGATGAGTTTTGATAACTACGACTTTCGCACCGGACATTATGCATCACCTATCATTTTTTCAATATTATACCAGACAAAGCGGTTTATCCTGCTACACTCCTGAATATATCAAGCATTTGGCGGGCTGTCCTCTCCCAGGAGAACTGCCCGGCCTGCTCCAGCCCTCGCAACGACATCTGCCGCATTAAATCTTTATCGCCAAGTACCCGTGCCATCGCTTCCGCCAACCCATCCGTATCATCCGGTGCCACCATTATGCCGGCATCTCCAACTACCTCAGGCAGAGATGATACGTTTGAAGTTATTACCGGACAGCCACAGGCCATGGCCTCCAACGGCGGCAACCCGAACCCTTCATAAAGAGATGGAAAGACAAACAACTCGGCTCCGGCATAAAGATACGGCATATCTTCATCCGGGACATA
>JAQUEL010000029.1 GCA_028685295.1 bacterium | reverse complement strand
CCGGAATTCCCCCGGCACCTCGCGGCATACCACAAATAGAGGTCAGCTTCGATATCGACGCCAACGGCATAGTCAATGTTTCCGCCAAGGATATGGCCAGCGGCAATGAGCAGAAAATAACGATAACTTCATCCGGCGGCTTAAATGAAGAAGAGATAAAGCGTATGATGGATGAGGCGGATACGCATGCTGCTGAGGACAAAGAAAAGCGTGAAGAGGTGGAATTGCACAACAATGCTGACGCCGCTGTATACAGTGCTGAGAAGGCAATTAAGGATGCCGGCGACAAGGTTGATAAAGCCGAGATACAGAAGGTGGAAACAGCTGTGGCAAAGTTGAAGACCTCTTTGCAGGGAAGCGATAAAGAAACTATAAAGGCGGATACTGAAGCACTGACCCAGGCAATGTATGGCTTAACATCCAAGCTTTATGAGCAGTCCGCCCAGCAAGAGGAAACCGGTACCGCTGCCGGAAAAGATGCAGACAAAGCCGGTACTACGGACGGGCCTACAGTCGATGCGGATTTCAAGGATGTTGACTAATGTCGGCTAAAAGGGATTATTATGAGGTCCTGGGGGTTAATCGGTCTGCATCGGAGGCTGAGATCAAAAGGGCTTTCCGGCGCCTTGCCCGGAAGTATCACCCGGACGTCAACCCGAATAATCAAGAGGCTGAGGCCAGATTCAAGGAAATAAATGAAGCCCACGAAGTCCTGAGCGATGCTCAGCGCAAGGCAGCCTACGATCAGTTCGGACATGCTGCCTTTGAGAACGGCGGACCGGGTGCCGGCGGTGGTTTCAAAGGCGATTTCAGCAGCGGCTTTGGGGGCTTCGGCGATATTTTTGATATGTTCTTTGGCGGGCGTTCCGCCGGTGCTCAACGTGAGCATGGTCCTGCGCGCGGTGCCGACCTACGCTATGATCTACTGCTGGAATTTGAAGAAGCGATTTTCGGCAAGGATATGGAGATAGAGGTGTCACGTCTTGATAAATGTGATGCCTGTGATGGTAGCGGTAGTGCCGCAGGGTCTTCAGTGGAGACATGTCTTGCCTGTGCAGGGACCGGAGAGGTACGCCAGGCGCAACAAACGATGTTCGGACAGTTTGTAAATGTGACCACTTGTCACCGTTGCGGCGGCAGAGGCAAGATCATCACCAATCCCTGTTCTGCATGCGGTGGGGCCGGCAGGAAAAACAGGCGTAAGAAAATAGAGGTAAAGATACCTGCGGGTGTGGATAATGGTACAAGGGTACGTGTAGCCGGAGAAGGAGAGGCCGGTGAGCACGGCGGCCCCTCTGGAGATCTCTATATCTTCATTAGGGTGAAAACGCATGCCTTTTTTGAGCGGCATGATCAGGACATCTTTTGCGAAGTGCCTATTACTTTTGCTCAGGCGGCGCTTGGCGCCAGGATAACGGTACAGACGCTTGATGGAAATGCGGAGGTTGAGATACCCGCGGGAACGCAGGCCGGAACTCTCTTTCGTCTCAGGGGAAAGGGCGTGCCGGCTGTAAGGGGTGGAGGCCGTGGCGATCAGCATGTCAGAGTGCGGCTTGAGGTCCCTAAGCGTATGACGGAAACGCAACGGCAGCTACTGAATGAATATGCCAAAGCCATGGGTGAGAGTCCCAGAGAAAATGATGACAAAGGGCTTTTCGGCAGAATGAAGGATGCTTTCGGAAAATAAGAGTAGATTAAGGGGTCAGGAGTTTACATTTAACATTTTTGTCGAAAATGTTAAATGTAAACTCCTGACCCCATGAATTAAGGGTGTAACGCTATGGACTGGCTGGAATTGGTGCTGAACGCAAAGAACGATGTTGCGGCGGAAAGAGCGGCGCTGCTTATGAGAGATTGCGGTATCAAGGGATGCTGGTTCAATGAAGGCGCGGTGATATCCTATCTGCCGGAAGAGACGGCTTCTTGGCAGACAATAGATGCCTTGTCTGTTGAACTGGCAGAACTTAGAGCTGCGGGCATAGGGCTGGGCGAATTGAGAGTGCACGGCCGGCGTGAGCTGGAGTGGGCTGATAATTGGAAGAAATACTTCAAAATTAATAAAATCGGCCGTATAGTTATTCGTCCCTCCTGGGAGGATTATACTCCTGAACCGGGAGAGGCGGTAATGGATCTCGATCCCGGCATGGCTTTCGGAACAGGGGCGCACCCTACCACCGTTATGTGCCTACAGATGATAGATCATTATTTGAAAGCCGGTTGGACGGTTCTTGACATCGGCACCGGATCGGCCATTCTTTCCATCCTGTCGGCCAGGCTCGGCGCCGCTTCCGTCTTTGCATGCGATATCGATTCTGTGGCTGTCGAGGCGGCGCAACAGAACATTATCGCTAATTCCGTATCTGGGCAAGTGAGTGTAGTTCAAGGCGGCGTAGATAAATATGACGGCCCTCTTGTAGATATGATTCTGGCTAATATAACGGCCGATGTTATAAAGCTGCTTTTGCCGGACATGAAGCGTTGTCTGAAGCCGGATGGATATCTTCTGCTTTCCGGCATTATCGATACGCTCAGGCAGGATGTGCTTACGGTGGCGGATAAAAACGGGTTCCAAGTGTTCGAAGAGAGAAAACAGGGAGAATGGATTGCGCTGGCACTGCGGAGACGGGAGACATGAACCGGTTATGTCTTCCCGGGGCAACGCTGGGAAGCGGCTTGAGCTTACATCTGGCCGGTGAGGAAGCGCACTATATTCTCAGGGTCTTGCGTTTGAGAAAGGGCGATGGAATATTCATCTTCGACGGTGCGGGAAATGAATATGAAGCTGTGCTGGAGACTGCGGAGCGCGGCAGTGCCTTTCTGCGTCTGGGGAGGGCTGTTAAGCGTAACACCGAGCCTCTTGTTCGTATCAGCCTGGCCCAGGCTCTACCTCGAGGCGATAAGATGGATCTGATAATTCAGAAATGCACCGAAATAGGGGTCGCCGAAATATTGCCTTTCTCTTCTGCACGCGGCATACCCAGAGTAAAGGAGATTACACAGGCAGGACGATTGAGCCGATGGCGTAGGATTGCATGTGAGGCAGCCGAACAATCCCATAGGGTGTTCATTCCTGAGGTAGCGGAGATTACCGCTTTGGATCAGATAGCCGAAAGTATAGGGTCATACGATCTTTCTTTGGTAGCCTGGGAAGATAGTATCGAGCCGTTGAAAACGGTTTGGGGAAGGATTAACCGTGGGGCGCATAGTATTTTGTTGGTGGTGGGACCTGAAGGAGGTTTCACCATTGAAGAGATAGAGTTGCTGAGGTCCTATGGTGCGCTGGATATCTCTCTGGGATCGAGGATATTGCGGACGGAGACGGCCGGCATGGTGCTGGCGGCTCTGACGGTTTACGAAATGGATTCATAAGGGAAGAATCGTATGCATGGAGATTGTGCCCTGCTGACGTTGGGCTGTAAGGTAAATCAGTATGAAAGCCAGGAGATGCGAGAGCAACTGGAGAGCGCAGGCTATAAAATAGTTGATGCCGGCGGGGATGCAGACCTTTTCGTTGTTAATACCTGTGCCGTTACTCAGACTGCTGAAAAGAAATGTCGGCAGATCATAAGGCGAGTTGCAGCCCGTTGCCCGAAGGCGGTAATAGTGGTTACCGGTTGTATGGCTCAAAGAGCCGGTGCTGATTTGAAAAGATTATCAGAGCGGTTGATCATTCTGGGTAATGTGGAGAAAGAGGATATTCTTGCTTATATCACAGGAGAGGTATCCTGTACAACGACTGGCCTTGGCAACTGTCGAAGCTATCGGGGGCGGGGAATAGGTAACTGGAATGGCAGAGCGAGGGCTTTTGTCAAGATCCAGGATGGCTGTAATCGTAATTGCGCTTACTGTCTGGTGCCGCAGGTCAGAGGCAGGTTGCGAAGCAGGCCGGCACGGGCTGCCTATGATGAAATAAGGCGCTTGGCTGATAACGGGTTCAGAGAGGTTGTTCTTACGGGTATACATCTGGGGCTTTACAATGAGCGTAAGGGGGATGGGCTGGCAGAATTTCTGAGCAAGCTCCCTGATATAGAGGGGATAGTGAATATACGGCTGAGTTCCATAGAAGCGACCGATTTTACATCCGATTTACTCAGTGTAATCAAAAACGATAACCGGATATGTAATCATATGCATGTACCGCTACAGCATGGGAGTGACCGGATACTTGGAATGATGCGGCGTTCCTATACAGCTATCGAATACGCACGCGTTATCGATAGCCTTCGAGCTATCCGGCCGGGACTGGCTGTTACGACCGATGTAATGGTCGGATTCCCGGGTGAGGATGATGCCGCATTCCAGGAGAGCCTCTCTTTTATCAGGAAGATGGGATTTGCGGGATTGCATATCTTTCGATACTCCCGCCGTCCCGGCACTCCGGCGGCGGTAATGCCGAATCAGGTAGGTGAAAAGATAAAAAGTGCCAGAGCGGAAGAGATGGCGCAAACGGCTGATGGTATTACCGATGCATATTTGGCTTCTATCGTGAATGAGAAACTTAGGCTTGTAGTTGAAAAGATCGATAATTCTCTATGTATGGGAAGAACCGATAGATATGTGGAAGCTGAGATTAATTCTCAGCCGGATTTCTCCATCGGTGATGTTATCTCCGTAAGAGCGTTAGGTAAAAACAACGGACGATTGCTTGGCAAAGCACTGAAAAAGGTGTTATAATAAATTTCAAGCAAATGCTCATTACATAGGTTGAAAGGCGGATACTCATAAAAGCCGTCGTGCGGAGGAAGCTGTGGAGGGTTGCTTGTTCTGTAAGCTGGCATCGGGCGAGATAGCGGCCGGCACGGTTTACAGCGATGATCGGGTTGTTGCCTTTAGGGATGTAGCCCCGGCGGCTCCTATTCATGTGCTTATTATACCGCGCAGACACATTGAGAACATATTGGCGGCAAATAAAGCCGACGAGGCATTGTTAGGACATATGTTGACAGCTGCTTCCAGGATTGCCCGCCAGGAGGGTATTGCTGAATCCGGGTTCCGCCTGGTTATTAATTGTAATGAGGATGGAGGCCAAAGTATAGATCACCTTCATATACATTTGCTCGGAGGTCGAAAGTTGGGGTGGCCTCCCGGTTAGCAGGAGGGGGGAGTGAGATTGTCTGAAGTACGTATAAGGGATGACGAATCCTTGGATAGTGCTCTTCGTCGTTTTAAGAGAGAGCTGCAGCGTACGGGTGTTCTGGCCGAAGCCAGGCGTCACGAGCACTACGAGAAACCCAGCGAGAAGAGGCGCAAGCGCATTGAAGCCGCTAGGCGTAAACGTTAAATCAAAGATGATTTTTCATTGAGTTGCACGGCCCTGCCCACTCTCCTGCATCTGGCGGAGAGCGGGCAGGGCCGTGCGGCCTTTTCTACCCGGGCGGATGAAGCTCCGCAGAGATATGCGGTCTGGAAAAAAGTAGCTGAATGGGGTTAAATAGAGCTTCTTGCGTATCACATTTCTAAAACAATCAACTGGTGACCTACCATTTTATCAATTTTAACCCAGGTTCTCCCGGCTTTGTATTCCACAACCGGCCTCTTATCTAAAAGAGAATAGGCCCTCTGGGGTTTAGATATTTTAAGACCGATTTCTAGATCCACCAAGGGCAAAGAATCCTCAACCAGGTCCAACTGAGAGCGTCTTTCCGGCACATAATGAAGAATATAGAGGCCGTAACGATTTTCTTTTTCTTGATAGTTCAGCAGTAGCTGTGCAGTGGATGGAGCATTGCTCACCACCAGCGGCTCAGGAAGCAGTTCCTTCAAGGCTGCAAGCACAAGTTTGCGGGCTATAGGGCTGCCATGTCTGCGGTAGATGGTAAAGAGGGGATGAGCAAAGTAGATACCGGTCTCCCAAGATACAGCTCCCGGTCGTCCCATGGGCCCTTGGGGAGGCGTATGGAAGTGATTTGAAAAATGGCGCCGGCTTCTTTGGAAAAAAGGCCGCCATCGCTCTGCCAGCCACCGGGCACCACTTTCCACCTCTGCTGCAGGCTCGTGCATCACAAAGGGCATCTGCCCCAGGCTCTGCCACTGCTTTTCAGGCAGAAGATAATCGGGATGGAACTCGCTCTCACCCAGATATTTAAGCGGCCAGCCGGCTGGAAATTCGCCATGGCAAAGACCGCTATGGCAGCTGGCCAGGATCTTGCCACCGCCTTTTTGATACTCTTCCACCTTTGCCGCTAGCTTCCGGGAAAGCTCTATCTGGTCAGGAAGGATCAGCACAGAGTATTTAGACCAGTCGCAGTGGCTATCCACCAGATCGAACTGATATTGGGCCTGGCCAAGGATTCTGTTTGCACCTGCCAGGGCATCGTCGATTCTCTTTTCTGTTAGCTCCGGCATTACAACTCCTATCTCAGAAGTGGATTTGGCACTTTCAAAATAAGGCTCATATTTTGCAACAGTTTCATATATATCACTGATGAGCTTTATGGCTGTGGGATCCAAGCGGCCATCCGGCAGCAGCTGATCTCCTATAGAGCAGCTTGCACCGAAGGCTATAGCTCTTAAACATTCGTATTCCAAAGCGTTGGGATCTTTGTAACCACCATACTCAGCCCAGGACTTATGAAAACGTCCTGTCATTCCAAGGTAGGGAAGATCCAAAGTCCGAGCGTAGCGTGCGACTATGGGAAAATGGTCATACCCCCAACCACCTGTAGGAAGGGATTCGATCTCAAGATGAGAGTAGAATTTTAAGCTGGAGCGAATGCCGGGGGTAATGTGGCCTGCATTGTAGAAAACGGGAGCGCTATCTTTTCGCTCCCAGATGAAAGAAGACAGCCGCTCTTTCATCCGTAGCAGCACTTTTTCTGCAAAAGCCCTTCGCTCCCGGCTTACCTCAGGGTTGTAGCCTTTCTCCTCCATAGAGGCAAGGCAATTAGCACAGCAGCACTCTCCCTGATGGATAATATCAAAAAAGAACCCGTCAACTTCAAAGAGGGAAAGGAGCTCTGCAATCTGCTCTTCAACATAGGAAAGATAAGCATCATTGTTCAGACACAGCTTCTTCCAGCCGGCTTCCAGGGGTGCGCTGCCGCCAAGTTTCCCCTCTGCAGATACCTCCCGCCAATCCAAATGGAGCTTTGCCATCTCTTCATCAAAGCCCAGAGAGATATAAATAGGGACTTTGATACCTACCTTGTGGCATGCGGCAATTTGCTCTCGCAAGAGGTCGCATTCAAGATGCGGATGCCGGCCAGGCAACTTGGTATAGTAATAGATCATGCCATGGTGGCACTTGGCAAAGCAGGTTATAGACTCTACTTTTGCCTCTAAAAGCCTTTGGGCAAAGCTTTCAGGATCGAATTGCGATCCGATATTTTCAAGCAAAGGGCTATTATGAAAATCCAAATGAACTGTGCGCATTTGCAAAGCCATCTCCTCCAGCCAAATGATAATTGAAACCGGTTGCAACTTATGTAGTTATTCGTGTTTTCTTTTTCTTTTCCTGCTTAAATTAACTTTATGCTGTAAAGCAGGCTGCTTCGAGCTTTTCCGTTTAAATATTATGCAGGAATCTAACGAGAAAGGGAGAAACTTATACTATAGGATCTGAAAGGGGTTTCAGAATGGCAAGTATCTATGACATCGCAAAAATGGCAGGGGTGTCGGCAGCTACAGTCTCAAGGGTAATCAATAATGAACGATATGTCTCGCCTGCGACTCGTGAGAAAGTGCAAAAGGTACTCCGGCAGACCGGCTTTATTCCCAATGCCAATGCCAGCAGTCTTACTAAAAAAAGAACCGACACCATCGCTGTGGTTGTGCCTGATCTTACCAATCCTTTTTTCACAGAGATCATCCGGGGGATCGAGGAGCAGGCAGCAGCACAGAAAATTGCTGTAATAGTCTTCAACACAGATGAAGATATGGATAAAGAGCATGGAGCTTTGCGTTTTCTCATGGAAAAGAGAGTAGATGCCCTGATTATTGCCAGTGCAGCAAGATTTGCAAAGCATATAACCTCACATATAAACGCTGAAATGCCCCTTGTCCTTTTAGACCGGCAGCCCAAAGGTTTGAAGGCTGATCTTGTGCGCAGCGATGATCACAGGGGTGCTCAGATGCTGGTTGATTATCTAGTAGGTTTGGGCCACAGGGAGATTGGCTTTATCAAAGGTAAGGATGGAATCTCCACTGCCAAGCTGCGCCTTGAGGGCTACCTTCAGGCTTTAGAAAAGCACGGGTTGGAGCCTGATGAAAAGCTTATAGTTCCAGGCGATTTCAAACAGGAAGGCGGACGGGAAGGTATGCTGAAGCTATTGGCACTTGCCAGTCCCCCGTCTTGTGTAATTACATCAAATAATCTGGAGGCTATCGGAGCTCTTGCTGCCATTCGCCAGAGGGGACTGTCTGTGCCTGAAGATATCTCTTTGGTCTGTTTTGATGATTTGGAACTGGCCTCACAAGTATATCCGTTCCTTACAGTTGTAGCGCAGCCTGTGAGAACCATGGGCGCTGTGGCTGCACAATTAGCTTTGGAAAGGCTAGATGGCAAGGCCCAAAAGCCCCGGGAGGTGGTAATGCAGATGACACTTCTAGAGCGGAACTCTGTAAGAAGGGTCTAATTTTTTTCAGTGTTTCTGAAACCGGTTACAGAATTTAAGGAGGGATTTTTCGTGAGAAGTACAGCAATAGGCTTGGTGTTGGTCAATGATGAACGACCTCATGTTTATGAAGTAAATAATCAGGAGAACATGGCAACTGTAGATGCTTGGGCAAAAAGGATCCGAGAGCGCCTAACCGAGGAGGGGCATTGTCCGCCTATAGTGGTAGCATCTCAAACCATAACCGGTGTGCGGGTGGCACAGCAAGTGGGCGAGGAGTTGGCAAGGGCCAACGTGAAGCAGCTCATTATGTGCTATAACGTTTGGGATTTTCCCTATCTAGCATGGCCTCTGGTAAACTCACTGGGAAAGGAGATCCCTATCCTGAGCCTTTCCAACAATAATGGGAAATATCCGGGGAATGTGGGCCTGCTTGCCACAGATGGAGCCCTGAGGCAGGCGGGACGCAGGACCCACCGTGTTGTGGGAGAGATAGAGGATTCTCGCACTGCGGAGCAGGTATTGAATTGGGTGCGGGCAAGTCAGGCCGTCACTACGATCCGCAACGAAGTCTATGGCCTCTATGGCGGTCACTCCATGGGCATGGAGACAGGTTATTTCCACCTAATACCTACCCAAAGAGCACTCGGCTGCACAGCTTACCAGATCGATCAACTTATGGTTTTAAAAGTGATGGAAGGAATTCCACAAGATGAGGTGGAAAAGGGTCGTAGGTGGTTTGAGAAGTTATTAGGTGAGCGCCTACGCTATGATGGGCATATGCTGACAGAGAAGACCTTGGAAACGCAGCTCCGCCTGTATTTGGCTATAAAAAAGCTCAATGAGGAATATGGCCTGGATTTCTGTGGTATCAAAGGTCAGCGGGAGCTCACTGAATATGTGTGCTTAGGTGATGTGGCCGAGATGTTGCTCAATGATCCTTATGACTGGAATGGTCAGAAAGAGCCTACAGTCTGTGCCACAGAGGCAGATAGCAATGCCGCCGTTACCATGCAGCTTTTGAAATATATCTCAGGGGGCTTGCCTACGCTTTTTATGGATGTTAGGTTGTATCATCCCAAGCTGGACCTATGGGATTTATGTAACAGTGGAAATCATTCCAGCTACTATGCTGCTTTATCCCTTGATCCGCAGGAGAACTTCAAGCATATTACCTTCCATCCGGCTTTGGAATATTACTTCAAAGCAGGTGGGGCCTCTGTTGAGTTTGATGCTGTACCCGGCAAGCTGACTTTGGCCAGGCTCGGCTTTTACAACGATAAACCGTATATGGTGATCATGGCCGCAAGGAGTCTGGAGTTGCCGGCAAAACAGCGCCAAGAGTTAGGAGAAGAGACGGATCCGACTTGGCCTCATGTCTATGCGCGTCTGGAGGGTGGCTTCAGGGAGTTTTTGCAATACTTCCCTGCCAATCATATTCAGGGAGTGGTGGGGGATAAAATAGAAAGCTTGGTTTATGCCTGCGAGATCGCGGGGATTCGGCCAATAGTGCTGGGTAAGGATTATCTGCCGCCTGTGTGGGAGCTAGTATAAAAAAGAGGTGAATAGAAATGTTAACCGGACTTGCAAAATTAGGTCAGGAAGTAAGTTCCCAGCGCCAATCTTCTTACGATGGGCCTCTCTGACTGCCGTCTTGCGTATCTTTGCGAAAGTCCTGCCCGAATAGCAACTGCATTGTTTTATAGTATGGTCAGTGGTATAATTCTCAGCGAATACGCAGCAAAAGAGCTGCTTAATTCTTATTGTGATTACAATGCGTGCAACCGGGGAGGCCTAATGCTTTTCTCTCTGATAGGAAAAATAAAAAATGGCGATGAAGAAGGTAGGCGTTTTTTCTGTTCTCTTTCTTCATGGAACCCCCGTCTTTTCAGATTGGCGCTGGCTGTGGCTGTAATTATGATTATGGCATCCATATTATCCGTTCAATTTATGCCGGATAGAACTATCTCACGCTTGCAGGTGGGAAGTGTAAGCCCTAAAGAGATAAGGGCGCCCCGAAGCGGCAGATATGCAGATGAGGCGGATCTGATGAAGCGCCGTCAGATGGCTGCCGATGCGGTTGCTGATGTTTATGACCCCGATCCTACTGCTCTTCCAAGCGCTCTTACAGATCTTAATTCTTTTTATCTAGCTGTATCCGATGCCCGGTCGAGCGGACAGGGTGCTACAGCCAGATCTGCCAAAGAGATAGAGAACAGCACGAGCCTAAAATTAAGCCGGCCCACAGTTACGGCCCTGTTGCAAGCCGATCCTAAAGTTTTAGGCCAGTTACAAAGGCTGAGTGAGCGGCTTGTACGTATTGTTATGGCTCAGGGTATCAGAAACAGTACTATTGATCTCGATGTTGCAGAAAGCCTGATTGCCAGAGAGGTAAAGAAAACCTTTTTGAAAGAGCGTTATACCGGTGCCGTAGCAGAGCTTGTACGGGCTGTTATGCGCCCTAACAGAATATATAACAGCGAAAAGACGGAACAGGCCCGTATACAGGCACAGCAAAGAATCAAGCCTGTTTATGTGCCTATCTCCATGAATGAAATAATTTTGGAACAGTATGAAACCGTATCGGCCAGGCATGTAGCCATGCTTAAGGCTGTAGGTCTTTACCAGGGTGAAGTGAATTATGCCACTATGGCCGGATTACTCTTCTTTACTTTGATTAATATTATGATGGTGGCGTATTATATCTGTAAATACCATCCGGCTGTATATGCCAGCGCCAGCGCATTGCTTTTGTTAAGTATGACATGTGTGACGGGAATGCTTTTTTCCTGGCTTTTAAGTCCGATTTTATCTGGGTATATGGCGATACTGCCTGTGCTCTCTGCCGTTATGCTTATGGCTATACTTTTCGATACCAGCCTGGCTATGCTTATGACTGCTTCTTTTAGCCTTTCTATCGGAATCATTATGAACGGTCAGCTTCAATTCAGCATCTTATCCATGATAAGTGGTTGTGTGGCAGTGTTCAGTGTCAGGCGAATATATAAGAATTCAGACCTGGTGCAGGCCGGAATTATAGTCGGACTGGTAAGCTTTGTAACTATAGTGGCGGTCTCCTTGATTAACGGCGAGGCCTTGAGCATTATCGGAATGAATGCATTATTCGGAATGATTAGCGGAATAGGCTCTGCAATTGCTGTTATCGGCGGCCTCTCTTTTCTTGAAAAGCCGTTTGGACTGACTACCCATATACATCTGCTGGAATTATGCAATCCCAATGAGCCTCTCTTGAAGCGCCTTCTGACTGATGCTCCAGGCACTTATCACCATAGTATAGTTGTTGGTAATCTGGCGGAAACGGCTGCTGAAATCGTCGGAGCTGATCCTTTGTTAACCAGAGTAGGGGCTTATTACCATGATATCGGCAAGATACGGCGCCCATATTTCTTTGTTGAGAATCAGATGAATCAGGAGAACGTTCATGAAAAGATTTCACCGCATCTGAGCATATTGGTGATAACCGCGCATATACGCGATGGGGTGGAATTGGCCAAGCAATATCGTATTCCGGAGAAAATAGTCGATATCATTGCACAACATCACGGCACTAACCTGATTCTCTATTTCTATCATCAGGCCATGAACCGTGAGGAAGGCAATCGGCTGCCGGAGAATCAATTCAGATATGGCGGGCCTAAGCCTCGAACTCGTGAAGCAGCGTTGATTATGCTGGCGGACAGTGTGGAAGCGGCAGTACGTTCTATGATCAAGCCGACTCCCAATAAGGTGGAAGCTTTGGTGCGCAAAATTATTCGTGATCGTCTCAGCGATGGTCAATTGGATGAATCGGAGTTGACTTTTCATGACCTGAGTCGTATAGCCGATGCATTTATCAAGGTTTTGAACGGTATATTTCATCCGCGAATAGAGTATCCGGAAGCAATCGAGCCTCGGACGAAATCCGGTAGAAGAGCTATTGGAGTGGTAAAATAATGAAGATAACGGTTTCCGATATGCAGAATCTGTATAAAGTGGAGAGGCGGCCGCTTCGCCAAGCGGTACAGAGAACTATAAGGTATGAGAAGGCTTCCAGGCAGAGCGAAGTAACGATTGCACTTGTCGATGATGAGACCATTGCCAGGTTGAACATGAGTTATCGCGGCAAGGATTGTTCCACGGATGTATTATCATTTAATCTGACGGAGAGTGACCACCCGGAGTTGAAGGACTATCTTGGCGATATAGTCATATCGGTGGAAACTGCAGCAAAACAGGCTGAAGAGTCCGGACATTCGCTTGTCAGGGAGATTGAAATGTTGCTAATACATGGAACGCTGCACCTGTTGGGATATGACGATCAGACGGCCTGCGATCGTAAGGTGATGATGAAGAAACAGGCAGCAATCATCAGTCGCCTGGCGGTTGATACGGACGGCTTGGATAAGCCGCAGGCAGAGATTCGGACGGAGCAAGAACAAGGGCCCGCCGGCAGGGTAACGACGGCATCTCGTTGCAGCAAAGAGAAAGGGCGTCATAAAAAGGAAAAGAGTCGCGATGCACAACAAGAGACTTCTTGACAGCTTTAATTTTGCCATAGAGGGCTTGATATATGTAGCCAGAACACAGCGCCATATGCGTTATCATCTGATGATGGCGGCAATGGCTCTATTTTTTGCCATATACAGCAATCCTCCCTTCGATATTCAGGAAATGATCATTCTTCTTTTAACCATAACGCTGGTATTGGTTTCGGAGATGGTAAACACATCTTTGGAAGCGATTGTGGATATTGTATCTCCGGAGTATTCCTCTCTGGCCAAGATAGCTAAAGATGTGGCGGCCGGGGGCGTTCTGCTGACAACAATCAATGCGCTTGTTGTCGGGTATCTTCTTTTCTTTAATCGTATGAAGGAAATGGGACCGTCGCTTTTTGAGCAGGCCGATAATGTTAGAGTTTATATAATATTGATCGGTGTAATTTTAACTATTATGATAGTTGTTTTTGCCAAAGTTGCCACCAGACGCGGTACACCCATGCAGGGCGGGGTAATCAGCGGACATAGCGCCGTATCGGTATTTCTGGCTTCGGCCATTTTCCTGCTTTCACATGGTGAAAGCATGTTAATCTCCGTAGCCGGTATATGCTTGGCACTGCTGGTAATTCAGAGCCGTCTGGAAACCGAAGTGCATACGCCGATGGAGGTAATAGGCGGTTCGCTTGTAGGATTGATTATGGCGTTCGCACTCTTTGAGTTCCTGGTATAGCATGTTGAGCTTTGTAAGTTGTTGGGGTATAATTATTTTCTAATAAGAATTCAAGTCATAATTCGGAAGTGCGGGCCGTTATTAGATCTTACTCTATCGGTATGCAAGTCTGGATTAAGCAATAAGCGACAGGCAATGCACCTGTATTAGGGGGGATTTTTTCTTGGACGAACCTGGCAGTATGCTCCAACTGGGGCTACTGTTTCTGTTGTTGTTGCTCTCCGCTACTTTTTCTGGAACGGAGACGGCTTTCTTCGCTGTAAATAAGGTTAAGATGCAAAATCTGCTCGGTGATAAATGGCGCAGACAAAAAGCTCTCAGCATGATCATTGAGCATCCTCAAAAAATGCTTGCCGCATTGCTCGTAGGCAATACGAGCGTCAATATCATTGCCTCTGTTCTGGTAGCCTCGATATCTCTTAAAATATGGGGTGACGTGTATAGTGACCGATGGGTAGCATTAATTGCCACCGGCATTACCACTACTCTGCTCCTTCTCTTTGGCGAGGTTACTCCCAAGATAATCGCTGCTGTCTTCGCAGAGAGAGTAACGCTTTTGATGGCCGGCCCGATATATGTTTTCAGTCTGGTTCTTACACCGGTGATAGCGGTAATCAATTGGATAAGCCATGGAATAATTCGCCTATCCGGTGGGCGTATTACCGATGTTGCGGCTCCGCTGGTAACGGAGGAAGAGATTCGGACTGCGGTTACACTGGGAGAGGAGGCCGGTGAACTGGAAGAAGAAGAGAAGGAGATGATCCACAGCATCTTCGAGTTCGGCGATACTTCGGCACATGAGGTAATGGTGCCGCGCACAGATATGACGGCCATCGACGTGACGGTCCCTTTGAAGGAGGCTCTGGATCTGGTATTGGATACGGGACACTCTCGTATACCTGTATATGAAGATACGGTCGATAACGTTATCGGGATCATATATGCCCGCGATTTGCTGGCCTGTATGAGAGACAGGCATACCGAGGTAGGCATCAGAGAGACCATGAGGCCTGCCTATTACGTTCCCGAAGCCAAGAAGGTGGATGATCTGCTGCGTGAGCTGCGGCGGCGCAGGGTGCATATGGCCATAGTTATAGATGAATACGGCGGCACAGCCGGCCTGGTGACTATAGAGGATCTGCTGGAAGAGATCGTGGGAGAGATCAGGGATGAATATGATATTCAGGAAGAAGAGCTCTTTCGAATTCTTGATGAGAACACCTATCTGGTTGACGGCCGTATGAGCATAGATGAGATCAATGAGATGCTGGACGTGAGGATCCCGAAGGACGGGTTTGACAGTATCGGCGGGTATATCTTTAGTGAGATCGGTGATATTCCGGGTGTGGGAGAGAGACTGGGGTTGCCCGATCTGGGGCTGGAACTGGTAATAGATAAAACCGATGGGCGGCGTATATCCAAAGTTAAGATTATAAAGCATCCGGCCCAGGCGGAGGAGGAAGAGCAATGATCCTTATGTTACTTCTTGAACTGGTGCTCTTCGGCTCTCTCTTCTTTCTCATAAGTTTGTTTGCAGGCGCTGAAACGGCCATGATATCCGCCAGCAAGCTGAAGCTGCATCAAATGGCTGAAGAAGGCAATCGGTATGCCGTCACGGCGGAGAAGCTGGTTTCATCGCCGCGCAGATTGCTGGGAACGGTGCTGGTCGGAACTAATATTGCTCTTGTCGGCACAACCGTTCTCTCAACTATACTGGCAAGAGCAATTTGGGGCGAGAGCGCTGTAGCCTTATCCTCGATAGTGATGATTCCAGCCATACTGATATTCGGCGAGATCATTCCTAAGACCTATGCAGCTCATAATGCCGATAACCTTACTTTGAGGTTGAGCCATCTTATTAAATGGGCTTCAACGGTGCTGTATCCCTTTGTAATTCTCTTTGTGAGCCTGCCGACATCCCTTCTGCGTCTGTTGGGTGCAGATCGCTCCTTTGAGGGAGCGTTGGGGATAACGGAGGAAGAGATTCGGACTATGGTTGCACTGGGAGAGGAGGCCGGTGAACTGGAAGAAGAAGAGAAGGAGATGATCCACAGCATCTTCGAGTTCGGCGATACTTCGGCACATGAGGTAATGGTGCCGCGCACAGATATGACGGCCATCGACGTGACGGTCCCTTTGAAGGAGGCTCTGGATCTGGTATTGGATACGGGACACTCTCGTATACCTGTATATGAAGATACGGTCGATAACGTTATCGGGATCATATATGCCCGCGATTTGCTGGCCTGTATGAGAGACAGGCATACCGAGGTAGGCATCAGAGAGACCATGAGGCCTGCCTATTACGTTCCCGAAGCCAAGAAGGTGGATGATCTGCTGCGTGAGCTGCGGCGGCGCAGGGTGCATATGGCCATAGTTATAGATGAATACGGCGGCACAGCCGGCCTGGTGACTATAGAGGATCTGCTGGAAGAGATCGTGGGAGAGATCAGGGATGAATATGATATTCAGGAAGAAGAGCTCTTTCGAATTCTTGATGAGAACACCTATCTGGTTGACGGCCGTATGAGCATAGATGAGATCAATGAGATGCTGGACGTGAGGATCCCGAAGGACGGGTTTGACAGTATCGGCGGGTATATCTTTAGTGAGATCGGTGATATTCCGGGTGTGGGAGAGAGACTGGGGTTGCCCGATCTGGGGCTGGAACTGGTAATAGATAAAACCGATGGGCGGCGTATATCCAAAGTTAAGATTATAAAGCATCCGGCCCAGGCGGAGGAGGAAGAGTGAGTGTTCGGACGGAGTTTGCGTAATTATTTTCTCACGGGATTAGGCATATTGCTGCCATTGGTTATTACGGTTTACGTTATAACCATAGTCTTCTCTCTGATAGGTGGGCCGCTGGGACGCATCTTTGCTCTTTTTCATCTACCACCTCTTCTGGCTACGCCGGCCGGGTTTATTACTACGCTGGCATTGATAGCGGTAGTCGGCTTTATTGCCACCAATGTTTTTGGGCGCCAATTACTGTTGATGATAGAAACTGTGCTGAACGGCTTGCCTTTGGCCAAGAACGTTTATGCACCTACCAAGCAGTTGGTGGAGTTTCTCTTTTCAGATAAGACAGCAGCATTCAAACGAGTGGTCTTAGTGGAATATCCGCGTAAGGGTGTTTATACCATAGGCTTTATTACCGGTGACGGTATAGAGGAGATAAAGCAGAAAAAAGAGGCCGATATAGTGAGCGTTTTTCTGCCAACCACTCCAAATCCTACCTCGGGTTGGCTTGTATTGTTGCCGCGTGATGAAATTATGTTGCTGGATATGACTATTGAAGACGGCCTAAAGTTTGTTGTTTCCGGGGGCGTTCTGTCGCCTTCATGGAAGCCGTCAGCGAGAAGTGTTATCCTAGATTAATCAGCTTCCGGATAGGAACCGAGGATCTTTATAAAGAGCGCCTGCTTATTCATTTCCTTGAGAGATTCTACTATATCCGGATACGTATGATGCCCTTGAACGTCTATAAAGAAGACATATTCCCAGGGACGTTTCTTTGTAGGGCGTGATTCTATCATAGTCATATTGACTGCATGCTTTTCAAAGGGATGCAATGCTTTATAGAGAGCGCCGGCCTGATGCCGGACGGAAAAGATTATAGAAGTTTTATCGCGTCCGCTGGCCTCTGTCAATGGAGTGTGGCTTATGATCAGGAAACGTGTTCGATTGCTGGAATTATCTTCAATATGTTCTGCCAGAAGGTTAAGACCGAAATGGCTGGCTGCCAGCTTGCCGGCAACAGCCGCACTACAGGGATCAGCTGCCGCACACTCGGCTGCTCTGGCATTGCTGTAAACTTCGCAAAGCTCTACCCCGGGAAGATTCTTTCTCAGCCATGTTCTGCATTGCGCCTCTGTCTGGGGATGGATATAGAGCTTTGTAACCTTTTCGATATCCGTTGTGGATAGAAGATGATGCGTTACCTCTACAAAGAGCTCGCCGCATATTGCCAGGTCAGAATCCATAAACCTATCTAACGTATGGTTTACCACTCCCTCGGTTGAGTTTTCAACGGGAACTACTCCGTAATCTGCTCTTCGCTTCTCCACCATAGAAAATACGGAATCGATGGAATTGCAGGGAAGCAATGAGACACTGTTGCCGAAGTGCTGCAGACATGCCATATGCGTAAAGGTAGTCTGCGGCCCCAGGTAAGCTACCTGTAGCGGCTGTTCGAGAGCCAGCGTAGCGGACATGATTTCTCTATAGATATTTCGCAGGGCTTTATCCGGTAACGGACCCTGATTGAGATCGGTTATCCGGTTATAGACCTGCTTCTCTCTTACCGGATCGTAAAAATTTTCCACTCCGGCTTGAGCCTTGATTTTGGCAATATCAATAGCTATGGAGGCTCTGCGGCTCAGCAGTTGTATGATATCCTCATCTAAAGTATCGATTTTTTTCCGTAATTCTTCAAGACTCATAGTAACATAAATATATATTATGAACCGATTGCCGTCAACATCTACAAACCGATCGGAAATATATGGTATAATGTTGGCGTTCAGATATCGGACAGAAAGCTGTCCGAGTATTTTTGTTACAGGAGGTGATATCCCCTTGCTTTTAAAAGATTGGTTTGCTAAAAGACCAAGATATTCCTCTGCGGGCCTTGAGAACAGCCATTCGAGAGTTCCCGACGGCTTGATGACCAAATGCCCCGGCTGCGAGGATGCGATATATAATAAGGAACTGGAAAAGGGCCTTATGGTTTGTCCCAAATGCTCTTATCACTTCCGTCTTTCAGCCGGAGAGCGCCTGGATATCACCATAGATGCAGGGTCCCTGGAGGAATATGATAGCGATATGTTATCCGTGAATCCATTGGATTTTCCTGAATATGAGAATAAGCTTGCCAAAAGCAGACATAAAACCGGTCAGGTTGATGCCGTTATAACAGGCCAGGCAACCGTTGCAGGATACAAGACCGTAATTGCCGTGACGGATTTCTCTTTTATGGGTGGGAGTATGGGGGCGGTTGTAGGCGAAAAGATCGTAGCTGCTATGGAAAGAGCCGTTGAACACAGACTGCCGATGCTTGTCATATCCGCTTCCGGGGGAGGCGCCAGAATGCATGAAGGTATTCTTTCTCTGATGCAGATGGCCAAGACTAGTGCTGCTGTAGCCAGGTTACGAGAATCCGGGCTGCCTTATATAGTTATTTTGACCGATCCTACCATGGGAGGTGTGGCTGCCAGCTTTGCTTCACTGGGGGATGTCATAATAGCCGAGCCGGGAGCGCTTATAGGCTTTGCCGGCCCTAGAGTTATTGAGCAAACCATACGACAGAAGTTGCCGGAGGGCTTTCAACGCTCCGAATTTCAACTCAAGCACGGATTCGTAGATATTATCGCTGCGCGTAAAGATATGGTTGCTACTCTAGCGATGTTGTACAGTTTTTATCTGGATTGAGGTGGCTTTTGTATGGTTGGATTGATGGAGATAGAGAGGCCCGTCAAGGAGCTTGAAGGTAAGATAGCTGAATTGAAGAACCTTGCTGAAACGCAGAATATAGATCTTAGCGAGCAAATAAGCACTCTAGAAGAGAGGGCCGAAAAGCTTAAGAAACGTCTTTATAAGAATCTTACGCCCTGGCAGAAAACTCAAATGGCCCGGCATCCGATGCGTCCTTATACGCTTGATTATGCTCAGGCTTTATTTGATGAATATATTGAGTTGCACGGGGATCGTTGCTATGGAGATGATAAATCGATTGTCGGCGGTTTTGCAAAACTGGACGGCAGGCCGGTAGTCTTTATCGGTCATCAAAAAGGCCGTAACACGAGAGAAAATATCGAGCGTAATTTCGGCTCTGCTCATCCTGAGGGATATCGTAAGGCAATGCGGTTAATGGAACAGGCCGAACGCTTCAAACGACCGATATTGACATTTATCGATACTCAGGGAGCGTTTTGCGGCATAGAGGCAGAGGAGAGAGGGCAGAGTGAAGCCATAGCCAGTAGTCTTTGCTTTATGTCACGGTTGAAAACTCCAATTATTGCCGTGATAATCGGCGAGGGAGGAAGTGGAGGAGCCATTGGCCTGGGCGTTGGCAATCGTATACTCATGCTTGAGAACTCCGTATACTCGGTTATTTCTCCTGAGGGTTGCGCCGCCATTCTCTGGAAAGATGCCGGTAGAGCGCGTGAGGCCGCCGAGATATTAAAACTGACAGCGAGTGATCTTAAAAAATTGGATGTTATCGATGAAATAATTCCCGAGCCGATCGGTGGAGCGCATAATGATTACGAAAAAACGATAGCTGCTGTAAAAAAGGCTGTCAAACGTCATCTAAGCGAGCTATCGGTTATGTCTGCTGAAGAACTGGTTGCGGATCGTTATGATAAGTTCAGGCGTATGGGTGTTGTAGGCTCTATTATGCCCTGATATAGTCTGTATAAGCCGTAGCAGCTATAGCCGTTGCCTTGTCTTTTATCAGCGGCTGTGCTAATATACTGATTTGGGCGGAAATGCTGATATGCGTCAGCTTTCTTTCTTTTTGTTCAATATAATCCACCGTGAGGTAAAGCGTGAAACACATAGGCTTGTTAACTAGCGGCGGAGATGCTCCGGGTATGAATGCCGCCATTAGAGCCGTGGTCAGATCAGCAATATATAACGGCCTTAAAGTGATGGGAATAGAACGCGGCTATGCAGGACTCCTCTGCCGAGAGATGCGACCGATGAACCTGGCATCCGTCGGCGGAATTATCAACAGAGGCGGTACCATATTGCAATCATCGCGTTCACCGGAGTTTCGTACCCCGGAAGGACAGAAAAAGGCAGTCGATATACTTAGAAGCAACAATATAGACGGGTTAGTTGTTATAGGCGGAGACGGCTCTTTTCATGGTGCTGATG
>JAQUEL010000028.1 GCA_028685295.1 bacterium | reverse complement strand
CAGGAGAGTAATTATACAATCACCTCTGTTAACGGCCTTCGGCATCTTTGTATTGAAGCGGGTACGAGGGCTTCTTTGGAAGATAATGGTCGACATGGTATAATTAGGGATGTTTCTGAGTCCGATAGCAGTAATGTTAACGACAAAACTAATGAAAAGCAGGTCCGGTTTCTGTTACCGCGGCAGGTTTTAGCCGGAAGTATATCAAATAGAGTAAAGAGGTGAACGGTCTGTGAAGAGATGGATGGGTCTGATCTCTAATTACTGGCAACTGATGGTTCTGGCTTTGGCCGTCTTCCTTTTTCTGACAGGCTGTGGTGGCGGTGGAGGAACATCTCCCGTAGCGCCTCCATCACCGCCGTTTTAAATAGCGAATACGGATTGCAGAATGATAAGAGAACAAACTGGGGATCGGATACGTAATATATAATAAGTGCTTAAATGCAGATGTGAAATCCAGAAGGCGGAATTACGGGCTTGGACTGTGCCGCATTCTGAAATCCGAAGGCTGCATTTGAGATAGGTGATGTTCTTGTGATAGCATTTCAAGGGGTTTCTGTTGTCTACCCCAATGGTGTAACCGCTCTGAGGGATCTGGATTTAAAGATCGAAAAGGGTGACTTCCTCTTTTTAGTAGGGCCGACAGGCAGTGGCAAATCCACTATTCTAAAGCTTATATACAGGGAAGAGGTCTGCACCAGCGGCAGGATAATTGTAGCCGGAAAAGAGATAACCGGAATATCTCGCCGGCAGATACCATATCTACGGAGAGGTATCGGTGTTGTCTTTCAGGATTTCAAGCTTCTGCCCAGGCGAACGGCCTGGGATAATGTGGCCTTTGCGCTGCATGTTATAGGAGTCGGTAGGACGGAAGTAAAACGCCAGGCGGCCAAAGCTTTGGATTCCGTAGGCTTGCTGCATAAGGCCGATGCGTTGCCCACCGAACTCTCGGCTGGAGAGCAACAGCGTGTTTGCATAGCCCGGGCTATAGTTAATAATCCGGTTATTTTGGTTGCGGATGAGCCCACCGGCAATCTGGATCCGGATACCTCCTGGGATATTGTCCAACTGTTGTCCCGCATCAATGTCAAAGGGACTACCGTAATAATGGCTACCCATGACAGGAGTATAGTGGATAGAATGCGAAAGCGTGTTATAGCCTTGCAAAACGGGCGTCTGGTTCGTGATGAAGATAAGGGGGCATATATCGGTGAGCTCTAGAATGCGTTTGGGCTATTTTCTCTCCGAAACGGCGTCGAACCTTCGTTACAACGGCCTGATGACTTTGGCATCTATAGGAACAGTGATGGTCTCTATGCTGGTTCTGGGGGTTTTCCTGCTTTTCAATCTTAACCTGAAAAGCACCATAAATGAAGTATCGTCCAAGACCAGAGTATGCCTTTACTTGAAGGCAGAGGCTTCTGGTGTTGAAGTCGATGCTCTGAAGCGTATGGTGGAGGGGCTGGACGGTGTTCGTAAGGTAGATTACGTTAGTGTCGACAAAGCTCGGGAACGTCTTAAACAGGATATGTCGGGCCAGGCGGATCTGGGGCGGATAGTGGATACGGCTCCTTTGCCGGCTTCGATGGAGATAGAGATGGTCGATACCTCCAAAGTAGCATCGCTTACCTCCGTTATCAAGGGGCAGCCGGCAATAGATGAGATACATTATGGCGAAGATATCATCACTACTTTAAATCTGATCCGGCGTATAGTTCAGATAGGCGGTCTGGCGGCTATAATCATTCTCTGTCTGGTTACCGCCTTCGTCATAGCCAACACTATCAGACTGACAGTATTTGCGCGACGCAAGGAGATAAGGATTATGCAGTTGGTGGGTGCTACCGATTGGTTCATTAATTGGCCGTTTATCATGGAAGGTATATTCCATGGTCTGGCGGGCTCTTTGCTGGCTATAGGCATTGCAGCGGTAGGCTATACCTGGCTGGTTAAAAACTGGCCGCTGACATTTATCTTTCCGCTGGCTTATAATGAGCAAGCTCTGTTGCATATCTCCATAGCCTTACTGGTAGGCGGTATGTTGGTTGGGGCCTTTGGTAGCTTCTCTTCGGTTAGGAAGTTCTTAAAAGCATTGGCCTAAGGAGCGATTTCATGCATGGTATGAGAACAAGAATAGCAGCTTTGATACTGGCGCTGGCTTTATTGTCGGTTCCGGCGTCCGATGCTGCCGTAAGCTTGCGATCACAGCGGAGCAAACTTAACCGGATACAACAGCTTATGCGTCAGCAAAGGAATAAGCTTTCTCATATAAAACAGCAGGAAAGGCGTGCAAGAACCGATCTCAACCGTACTCAGGGAGCGTTGGCACAAACGCGCTATGAGCTGGATAGGGTAAGCGATCGTCTGGCTACGGTTAAGATGGAGCTTGCAGCCGTTCAGGTCAGGCTGCAGGAAGCCAGGATACGTACGGAGCAGCACCACCATGACCTTGAGGATCGTCTGGTACGTATGTACAAATATGGTCGTGTTTCCTGTATGGAGGTTTTCCTGAGCGCCGGGAATTTTAGCTCTTTTGTTAATCGTCTGAACTTTTTGCGTCTGGTGGCTCGCCAGGATTTGAACATACTGAATGATTTTATCCGGCAGAAGGAGGCGCTGGCAGCTACTGAACGGGAAGTGGCTGCCAAGCAGCAGGAAATCAATCATCTCAAGCAGCAGGTAAGTCAGAAGGAACGTGTTTATCGGGCGCAGGCATGGGCCCAGGGAGCTGCTTTGCAGGATATAAGGGCGCAGCGTGCCAGATACGAGCAGGAGCTGGCTCAATTAGAGATCAGTTCCAACCAGGTAGAGAGAATGATCCGGCGTCTTATGAACACGCCGCAGGGGCGTCGTAGAAGTGCCGTAGCCTGGCATGGAAGTTTCGCGTTGCCCGTCAACGGAAGGATAACTTCGGAGTTTGGTTACCGAACGCATCCCATATTCAAGACAAGGCGGATGCATACCGGCATAGATATTGCTGTGCCCATGGGAACCCCGGTTTGCGCATCAGCTGCAGGAGAGGTTATCTACACCGGCAACTGGGGCGGATATGGTCTGGTTGTCATCATAGATCATGGAGGGGGATTATCTACTTTATATGCACATAATTCCCGTATTGCCTCCCATGCCGGAAAGAAAGTCAGTCAGGGCCAGGTGATTGCCTATGCCGGCAGTACCGGTTTCAGTACCGGGCCTCATGTTCACTTTGAGGTCAGGCGGAATGGAGTTCCGGTTAATCCTCGGGGCGGATGGTAAAGATCTATCCCAATCCGAAGCAGAAGGAGCATAAATATATGCGTCTAAAAAGAATAGTTTTTATCGGTGTAATTCTTATACTGATGGCCGGCTCTTTTGTTACAGGATACGGCCTAAGGCTGGTGAGAGCTGATGGAGATATTGCCTCCTGGCAATCTTTCTGGCAGGTTTTAAGCCTTGTTCACAATCATTTTGTTGAAAAAACGGATGATACCAAGCTGATGTACGGGGCTATAGGAGGTATGCTCAAGGCGCTGAATGATCCGTATACCAGGTTTATGGAGCCGGATGTATTCAAGGAAATGCGAGAAGAGCAGGAGGGACACTTCGACGGTGTTGGTATGGTCGTAGAAATGAGTGACGACGTTTTGAAAGTGGTTTCTCCCATTGCCGGTAGTCCGGCTGATAAAATAGGGTTGAAAAGCGGGGATCAGATTCTAAAAATAGATGGTAAAGAAACCAAAGATATGGATCTTAAGACTGCCGTTAGCCGTATTCGAGGCAAGGCAGGCACTAAGGTAACGATGACAATAATGCGTTCAGGTTGGGAGAACCCAAAGGATTTTGTCTTGGCACGCAGTGTTATCCAATTAAAAAGTGTTGATTATCGCATGCTTGATGATAGTATAGGTTATGCTTATTTGAAAGTCTTCAATGAAAAGAGTGAGCCGGAGCTTACGGAAGCTATTGAAAAATTGCAGGCTAAGGGTATGAAGGCTATGGTTCTGGATATGCGTAATGATCCCGGTGGATTACTGAGTGTAGCTATAGAAATTGCCGCTCACTTTATAGATGAGGGCATGGTGGTTTCCGTTAAGGAACGAGGCAAGAAGAGAGATGCCTATGTTATAGTCAGAGATGGCGATCGGCGAGTGGCTGAATATATTGAAGATTACGATGGCAAGAAGAATATCAAAATAATAGATACGCTGAAATCCAAAAAGATCGACATACCGCTGGTTGTGCTTATCAACGAAGGCAGTGCCAGTGCTTCGGAGATAGTTGCCGGTGCTATTCAGGACATGGGACGTGGCAAGGTTATCGGTACCAGATCATTTGGGAAGGGATCCGTTCAGAGCGTTTATCCGCTTCCTGACGGTTCCGGCCTGACTATAACGACAGCCAAATATCAGACTCCCAAAGGACGGGATGTAAGTCGTGATAAGATTGTTCCTGATATAGAGGTTCAGTTGACCGAGGACGATATTAAGAAGCGTAAGGATACCCAGTTGGAGAAAGCTTTGGAAGTGCTTAGAGCCGGGCAGCCATTGAAGAAGGCAAGCTAACACTTCAAATTGCCGGATTACACCGGGTAAGGATGTAAATCGGCTTTGGGGGAATGCAATAGTGGGCCGCAGAAGACGACGCAGATCAGCTAATTGGAGAGCCATAATCATATTGGCACTACTTATAACCTCTTATGCTTATTTTAGAGCCAATTATGAAGGTGTACGCCTGATACCTAAACAAAAAAGCGAGCGGATTGGACAAATACGTTCTTCTGATAGTAAAAGAGATAGCTTGTTTAAACAGCGTAAGCGCCCTGAACTTCCTGATATAAAGGGCATTAAAGAGAAGGCTGGAAAGCGCTTTCCCTTTTTAACTCCTGAGAGATTGCCTAAGGATAAAAAGAGCAGAGAGGATAAGGATAAGCGTTCAGGTAAAAAGGAGAGCCTCTACCCGGCCGGCCGGGGAGCGGCGATAGCCGCCATAGTAATAGATGATTTCGGTTATAGCGATGGGCGTCCCTTTCTTGAGATGGACGCTCCTTTAACTTTTGCCGTTCTTCCAGGGCTGTCGCACAGCCGCACAATTGCTCTTCAGGCTGCGCAACAAGGAAGAGATGTCTTGCTGCATCTTCCGATGGAGCCTAAAAACGGTTTGTTGGCATCCGAAGAAAATACTATTAAAACATCCATGACCGGCAGGGAGATTGAGATTCGGATAAAAGAAGCGCTTGCCGATGTACCGGGAGCAATCGGTGTCAACAATCACATGGGATCCAAAGCTACTGCTGATGCGGATACTATGGCGGCGGTGATGCGTGCTCTTTCAAAGAGGAAATTCTTCTTTCTGGATTCTCTGACCACTCCCGATTCCGTAGCCGCATCTGCCGCTGCCGGTGCAGGTGTTGCATATTTGCAGCGTAATATATTTCTAGATGGAAGTGATGATAACGCTTATATTACCAAGCAATTACGCAAAGTCATAGATCTGGCCCGTGACAGGGGTAGAGCCATAGCCATAGGTCATGACCGCCCCAATACGGCCAATGCTCTGGAGAATGCTCTTTCTGATTTTGCTGCTGCAGGGGTGCGAATAGTTCCTCTATCCGCACTACTATAATATACATCGTACACCATACATCATGCGCGGAGCTTATATGAAATATGAAACGGCATCTGGTGATAAACCAGCCATAATGGAACTTGAAGGTTTGCTGGACCATATTATCTACTGTAATGAGGATAATGGCTATACTATAGCTAAGGTCCGGATACGGGGACGGCGTGAGCCTGTTACGGTTGTTGGTAATCTTCTGGGTACCAACCCCGGAGAGACTCTTAAGCTGTACGGCTATTGGATAACCAATCCTCGTTATGGAGAGCAGTTCAAGGTAGAGCGCTTTAACCCTATTTATCCTGCTACAGTGGAAGGTATACGTAAATACCTCGGTTCAGGGCTTATCAAAGGTATCGGCCCGGTCATGGCAGGCAGGATAGTGGATTGCTTTGGGATCGGTACCCTGCATATTATTGAGAGCAATATAGAGCGTCTGTCAGAGGTTCCCGGCATTGGTCAGGCACGCATTGCCATGATCGGGCGGGCCTGGGAGGAGCAGCGTGAGATTAAAGAGGTCATGCTCTGGCTGCAGGGGCATGGCATAAGTGCCGCTTATGCCGTTCGAATATATAAGGCTTACGGTGAGGAGGCACTTAATATAGTCAGTCGTAATCCTTACCGGCTGGCTTTCGATATCTTTGGTATCGGTTTTAAGACGGCTGATCGCATAGCCAGACAATTGGGCTTACCGGATAACTCTCCGGAAAGATTAAAAGCCGCTTTGATTCACCATCTCTATGCGGCTGCAGATGAAGGACATGTATATATGCCGGAAGACCGCCTGGCGGCAAAAGCAGCCGCGGCTCTGGAGATGGATACAAAGCTCATGTTGCCTCAGATAGATGCTCTTCAATATGATGATGCTATCTTTATTGAAGAGGACTTTCAACCTAGGAGGGCTTACCTGAAGGCATTTCGCTATGCTGAGACGGGAGTTGCCTGGCATGTTAGGCGTCTGGTGGATATGGCATCCACCCGTGAGGATCCGGACGAGTGTAGGAAGCAGGCGTCAGGAGCCGGGAGCCGAAGTTTTGGATCGCTTGTTCAAGCTGATCTGGTAGATCAAGATGGTCTTCAGTCCTCAAACTTTAGCCTTCAGGCTACACCCAAAGGGTATATTAATCTGGCGCCGCAGCAGATAAAGGCTGTCGAGGCATCACGGCAGAGGCGCCTGCTGATAATTACCGGTGGGCCGGGAACAGGCAAAACCACTATAATAAAGGCTATAATAGGTTTGCATAGTCGCTATGGACGTAAAATCGCTCTCTGTGCTCCTACGGGCAGAGCGGCCAAGCGTATGGCCGAAGCTACCGGCCAGGAAGCCAGGACTATCCATCGTCTGCTGGAGTACAGCCCTGCAGAAAGAGGCTTCAAATGCAATGAGGGCAATCCTCTTGATGCGGATCTGGTAATAGTGGATGAAGCTTCTATGATAGATATTGTCCTGGGTTATCATCTGTTCAAAGCCCTGTCTCCCGGGGCATCACTTATTCTGGTAGGAGATGTGGATCAATTGCCATCGGTGGGAGCCGGTAATCTGCTCTGCGATCTGATAAACTCCGGCAGAGCAGAGGTGATTCGTCTCAACCATATCTATCGCCAGGCCGGCGGCAGCCTGATAGTTACCAATGCCCATCGGATAAATTCCGGCCGGATGCCCAGACCGGCCGGCCGTGACGATACCGGTGATTTCTTCTTTATCAGGGAGGAAGATCCTCCTAAAGTGCTTGAAGCCGTTCTTTCTCTCTGTGCAGAACGCCTGCCCCAGAAGTATCTGGTAGATCCTTTTGAGCAGATACAGGTTTTGGTGCCTATGCACAGGGGGCTGCTGGGCGTGATTAACCTTAACAACGCTTTGCAGGATCGTCTCAATCCCCGGGGGAGGGAGCTGGTGAGAGGGGGACGGCGCTTCAGGTGCGGCGATAAGGTTATGCAGACGGTCAATAATTATGATAAGGATGTCTATAACGGCGATGTAGGACGCATAACCGGTATTGATACGGTGGAGCAAGTGCTAAGAATCAATGTTGAGGGACGAGAGGTGGATTATGATTTTTCCGAACTAGATGAACTATCTTTGGCCTATGCCGTTTCAGTCCATAAATCGCAGGGGAGCGAATATCCAATAATCATTCTGCCGTTGTTGAAACAGCATTATATGATGCTTCAGCGCAATCTGCTCTATACAGCGGTCACTCGTGCCAAAAGACTGGCGGTGATTATCGGCAGTCCTCGGGCCCTGCAAATAGCTGTTAATAATGATAAAGTTGCTGAAAGATACAGCGGATTGATAGACAGGTTGCGTTTGTAAGTATAAAATGAGTTAGCTAAGCCTGGTGGCAGTAAAGCTGCTTAATCTGTTATCTGTTTGATGAAATAAAGACCGCAAAGCTGAAAAACTTGGTATAATACCACAAATGGCTGGTATGCTGAACAGATGAGCAAGCTATATGAAGGAGGAAAAGATGTCTGAGTTGAGAAAAACACCTTTGAACGGCATGCATAAGGAGGCCAGGCTGGTAGATTATGCCGGTTGGGAAATGCCTGTATATTACTCCGGTATTCTGGAGGAGCATATGGCTGTACGTCAGATGGCCGGCATGTTTGATGTTTCCCATATGGCCAAGATCATGGTGGAAGGTCCGGAGGCCATAGACTTGCTTCAACTTTGCCTGACGAATAATATTGCTTTAATAGCGCCAGGCAGGGCTATTTATAGCTTGATGTGCAATCCTCAGGGCGGGGTTATAGATGATCTGATTGTCTACAGATTCTCCGATGAAAGTTACATGGTGGTAGCTAATGCCGTTAACGAGCAGAGCGTTTACTATTGGCTGAAGGGGCACTTGCCTGATAAAGGTGTATCATTGCGCAATCTGACCGATAATTATGCTCTGATTGCCTTGCAAGGGCCTATAGCGGCTAAAATCCTCAAGCCTCTGATGAGCGAAGATCCTGCCGATATGAAGTATTTCGATCTCGCCTTCGTTAATCTTCTGGGGCGTCCTTGCGTTATAACCCGAACCGGCTATACTGGAGAAGACGGCTTTGAGCTCTTCCTGCACCGGAGCGAGTGGAGCATAGAGCAGATAGAGGATCTTTGGGAACATCTGGCTGCCGGAGGAGCCAAGCCCTGCGGTCTGGGTGCTCGAGATAATCTGCGCATAGAGGCCGGATATCCTCTCTACGGCCATGAGCTTAGCGAAACCATTAATCCTCTACAAGCCGGTATGGGCTGGGCAGTGAAGTTCAATAAAGGCGATTTTATCGGTCGAGCGGCCCTTGAATGTGAGGATCGCACCGAGCCGGTGGAATTGTTGGTCGGTTTCAAGATGCTGGAGAGATCCGTTCCGCGTCAGGGATATCCTATATTCAGCGGCGAAGAACAGGTAGGGCATGTTACCAGCGGAGCCTATTCTCCGATTAGAAAAGAGGATATCGGTATGGCCTATGTCCTTGAGCCGTATGCTTCGGCCGGTATCAGGCTGGAAGCTCAGGTCAGGCAACGGCGGTTGCCACTGGAGATAATGCCCAAGCCGTTTATAGAGATAAAGGCGGGAAAAGCTGAGAATGCGCTGTCGCCTGATCGATTATAGTCAGGGAGACTTTGCCGCTAATATATCCCTGGAAGAAGCGCTCTTTGAAGCCGTTGCCGCAGGAGCATCGGAACCGGTATTTCGCTTTTGGCACAACGGCCCTGCTGTGGCTATGGGTATATCGCAACGGGTGGCGGAAATGGTTTATACGGAGTGCTGCCGGGAGGATGGCGTACCTTTGGTACGGCGTTTCTCAGGCGGCGGCACTGTGTATCATGATTATGGCAATCTGAATTTTACTCTGATATTGCCAAATACGATGAGCATAAAGGACTCTTATGATCTTATATGCGGTACTTTGGCTGCTGCTCTGGCTTCCCAAGGGCTGATAGCTGAGTTAGACCAGGTATCGGATGTTATGATCAACGGACGCAAGGTATCAGGAAATGCTCAAGCCAGGCGACGCGGGGCACTGCTGCATCACGGCACCATACTTATTGATATGGATGTTTTGCCGGTAAAAAGATATCTAAAGATACCGCCCGGCGTTCATTATACAGATCATCTGAATTTTATCACTACGCTTAAACGGGAAGGCTACAGCGGGGGAGAGAGAGATTTGAAGGAAGCGATGATTGCCTGCTTTGCCGGGCGCTTTAATCTTGATCTCTATGAGGATGAACCGAGCGTTACAGAGTTAAAAAGGTCATCTGTTTTACTACAGGAACGTTATTTGCGAGTGGAATGGAACGAACGTCGATGAAAGATGCGAAGTCTATCATGCGAATACGGAGTCCGGAATGCAGCATATAGGATTTAAAGCTCGTGATTTTGCCGTTAAGCAATTGCCTTTACAGGATAGCCGGCTGGCAATTTTACTCTTTATCCTTACCCTGATAATGAGAGGGCCATTTATATCCACCTTTCTTTACCACTGGGATTCTGTCCAATTCGCCATGGGTATGCTTCAATATAATGTGGCTCTGCATCAACCCCATCCTCCCGGTTATATACTTTATGTCGCTCTTGGCTGGATATTCAAGCAAATTATCGGTGAAGCCAACCTGAGCTTGACCAGCATAAGCCTACTTTTCAGCGCACTCTTCACTGTGGCCCTATTCTACCTGGGACGGAGGATCTACTCGCGGAAAGTAGGGCTTGTAGCCGCTGTTCTGGCTCTTTTCAGTCCATCAATATGGTTCCATGGAGAGGTGGCGCTCTCTTATATCTTAGAAGCCTTCATGGTAACCATTATTGCCTGGTTGGCCTATGGGGTCACACCAGGAGATAAAAGGCGCCTGCTTTGCCTGACCCTGATCCTAGGGTTGACGGCCGGTATCAGACAGAATACAGGACTCTTCCTGCTGCCTCTGTGGGTCTGGTCCTTATGGCGAACGGCTTTTACAGGCGGGCGTCTGAAAAGCAAGATGATTATGATCAACGTTCTCCTGCTGGCGGCAGTGACAGCCGTCTGGGCTATACCCATGATCAGGCTTTCCGGAGGTTTGGCAGCTTATCTGCAATCCATGAGTTTTGTCCTTCATTATGGAGGAGTGGTCAGGGGTATTTCAGTTATAGAGAGAGGTTTTTCTGCTCTGCAGCGTAATCTTCTGTTTCAAGGGAGCTATATATTTTTCAGCCTGCATATAGGTATAGTATTTTTGTTCGGGGGGTTATTCCTTTTTCTAATCAGCAGGAATTACAGCCGGCATAATTTTGTTTTCTATCTCTTATGGATTTTACCCTCCGTTCTCTTTTACACCTTGATCCATGTCAATCGTCCCGGCCATATTTTTACCTACCTGCCTGCACTATTGCTTTTGACCGCCATTGCCATTCTTAGATTGAGTGATTGGCTGGGAAATAAAAGGATTATTTTATTTACGATGCTCATGCTTTACTGCCTGGCGGGTGCCGGACTCTTCTTTCTGGGTCGGCAGGAGACTTCTCTGCCTTCTCTTCGGCGGTCTGAGGCAAGGTTAGAGAGAGCCTGCGATTATGTCATGCGCAAGACGGAGCCGGCAGGGACACTGATCCTGGCAAAAGAGAGCTACCGTCATGCCCAGTATTATCTTGGCAATTACCAAGTAGTTCCTGCTTTTGGGCGCTGGGGAGAAGACTTTCTACAAAAAGGCTTGAAGGCGGCCGGATCGCAAGTGCAGCACCTGATACTCTTCGATCAGGACCTTATCGATCAATATTCAATCCGCCATCCCGGAGCTATACCAAAGGGCACAACGGCACCGTATGTGTTGAGGCGGTAGAGGGGTCTGTTCCTTTCTTTCATATTATTTGCATAGCTATTTTTTAGGTGCTATACTTGAATGTAGTGCTTTCATCCATGCGCTTGCTTACAGTCTCATTGCAACCGAAACAGCGGATAAATAAAAGAGGTATTGTATGCGTTTGAATGTAGTGCTTAACAGTGAAAATACGATTAAACTTCCAATAAATTATCAGCATATGCTTCAGGGCTTTATTTATAAGGCGCTGACAGATGAAAAGATGCAGCAATTCCTGCATAATCACGGTTTTAGCTATGAAAAGCGTATTTTCAAGCTCTTTGCCTTCTCTCGCCTTATGGGGAACGGCATATACAACCGCGAGACAAGGGAAATCCTTTTCTCGCCACCGGTTAGCTTTTGCATTTCCAGCCCCTGGGCTGAGTTCCTACAGAATCTGCTTTCCGGCATAATCGGGCTGGATGATCTCTTTCTGGGGCATAATAACCTGGCTGTTAGCGAAGTATTGATAGAAGAAACTCCCTCATTTGATGAAGACACATCTTATAGAATATCTATGCTCTCTCCCGTTACGGTTTATAGTACTCTCTACACGGCAGCGGGGGGCAAGAAGACTTACTATTATTCGCCTATGGAGAAAGAATTTTCTCAGCTTATCAAGGATAATCTTATCAAAAAAGGATCTGCCTTCTTTAAACAGGACTGGTCGGAACTTCCCCTTAGCATTGATTCGGCAAATGAAGGCAAAAGAGTTCGACAGGTAATTGTAAATTACAAGGCAACGGTTATTAAAGGCTGGACAGGTGATTTCGTTATCAGCGGGCATCCATTGATGCTGCAAATGGCATATGATGCCGGGATAGGCTCAAAAAACAGCCAGGGATTCGGTCTGTTTAATTGCGGGTAGTGCAACCTTCGGCAAAGGGGTGAAGCAAAGTGCTTTCAGCTATTAAAGAACTAGGTGCCTGGAGTCTGAGACGGGATGGCAAAGAACAGCATAATCATGCTTGCTTTGATTTCAAGAACATTCAAAAACTTGGATGCTTTGAAATAGAAAAACCTGAGCATCCAAATATACCGTAAGGTGGGTGAGAATTGTTATCTTATGATCTTATGCGTATAGGAAGAGTAATTCGAAGTTCGAGTGTTCCACCAACAGAAATATTGAAAGTAGTATCTGATGTGGCAAGCAATCTGGCAAGGAACTTTTTGGCTAAAGTTATTATTGTTGAAGTGGATAAGCGCAATAAAGAGACATGTGATGTAGCCGTATTGCCAATTCGTGAATGTGGTAATTGGATTGCGGGGAAGAAAAGCAAGCAGGTTTTTGTGCCTGATATTAATCAGGCACTGGCGTTTCCGTTTGTTATTCCAAGTGGTGGGAATCCCATACACGCCCAGGGTATATATCCAGTAGCTGCTTACCCCCTTTACGAGCGTCATTTTCAAAATTTCGACGCTAAAGAAGATAATATTACCGAATATTTATCGAATAGACTTGAACGGACTATCAATATTAGTCTGAAACCTGATGAGATTACAAAAATAGCTAGCTTGATTAATAAGGTCTTACCGGAGATCGAATTTGAAGGGAAAAAATTAGGATTAATGGTGTTAGCCATTTTCCAGGATGATAGTCCATATTTTCTAATCAAACCAGAGGCGGATACTGACGGATTATTAATACTAGGAAATAGTCATCTGAACCCAGGAGCGCAAATAGCTGTCAATGCTGACAAGCTTTTATCTAACTTCTGGCTGGCGAAGTTTGCTGAAGGAGAGGCTGGAGGACGCAAGGATGCAGGTGTTTGTACTATATGCCAAAAGCGTGGAGCAGTAGTATCTGCATATAATAAGGCTCTTTATTGGTTGCCTATTACCTGGGAAGCACCTTTGTCTTTTGGTAAAGATAAGGATTTGGTTGAAAGTATAGCCCTATGTACGGAATGCTGTTCTGACCTGACCCTGGGGGCTAGTGTGTTCAGCAAAATGTCCCAGGAGCTGGATCAGGTTTTAACCAAAGAGGTTTTTGCTCCGGTAGCGTCTCCTATAGCGAAAGAGTATTCTCTAAAAGGTTCTATCAAGGATGTAGATGCAATATATGGCAGCATGATAACCTTACCACTTAGTGACCATATTTTAGATGATGAAGAGCTGGCAGATGAATGGGTTTATTCTATGTCTGACATTCTTGGTGGTGATACTCCAGATATAGTAGGAAGAAAAGGAACAAGTAAAACCAGGCACCTTAAAAATATTACTGGTTTTGAGGCGACACTACCAGAGGAGTGGGATAACGAAGAATTTCGTTTAACGCTAATCTATTTCTCTGGGGATCCCGGCAAATTAAACATTCACTTAAGGGCAGCAATTAATGATGTACTTCCTACCACGGCCGGTCATCTTCAGGAAATATGTAACGATTTACGAGGGCAAATTCAGGAAATCATTGATTTTGGATATATTATGCTGAGCGAAAAATCTTTAGCCCGTAAGCAGCGGCAGATCAGCACTCTACCCTATCTACTCGCTACTGCTTATGGATCACCGTACGTATGGGGCTCTATGGAAAAGGCCTTAAAACGAGAACCTTTAGATAAAACATTGTTTTACAAAAACAGTTGTTCCAGGATGAACCAATTGGGCAAATTGCTTCCTGATAGCATTTTTAATCTGCAACAGGAGACCATTGATTATCTGGCGATTAACCAGTTTTTAAATCTTTATAATAATAATCTGGCAAATGTAAAAGGAGGTGAAAAGAGTATGAAAACACCTATGGAACTTATAAACGCTACGTGGAATAAACCAATTGATGAGCTGCAGTTTGAAACTATAGGCGAGTTGGGGTTTGCTGCAGGACAAGTAGTTCAAAGGTTCGGCAGAAGTTACTATGCCGGCACAAAAAAAGACTACATAAAACACCGCATTATGACTTTTGGTACTAGTTTAACTCCAGACGTTATACATCATAAGGCACTGGGGCGGATGGAAGAGTATACAGCTATGCTAGGACTTGGAGTAGCTACAGATTTGCTTCAGCGAGCAGCGCTAGTGTCTATGGGATTTGTTCAGTTTGAAGGTGAAATAAAGAATAATAAGGAGCGGTTTATGGCAGCCTTCTGGGCCGGTTATTCGCTGGGGAAAAAGAAAAGGGATGATGAATCTGTTTTAAATAAGGAGGAGGATAACTAATGGGTATTAATAGTGCTGAGATTATATTTATAAAGAGTGTTAAAGATGGAATTCCTAACCGCGATCCGTTAAATGACAGCAATGCACGGCGTATTTTCGGTGAAGAAGACGGAAGAATATCTCTATCAGATGTAAGTATAAAACGTGATGTTCGTGATTATGTTATGGCCAAGTATCCAAGTGGGGGACCGGACGGCAATAATTTCGTATATGTCAGAGAAGAACGAACTGATGATGGAAAACTACTTGGGCGCGGAAGTTTGGCTAAAGAGCTCAAGGATAGAGCTGGAATTGAGTCTTCCAGCATGCAAGATGTACTAACATCAGTAGCTTTTGATGTACGTACATTCGGGGTTGTATATAGTGTCAGCAAGGAAACCTTTAAGCTTACAGGTCCGGTACAATTTGGCTGGGCTCATTCGATGCACCCGGTCGAATCGCAGTATGTACAGGGAACGGTTATAATGCCTTCAAAGGATATAAAAAAGACGGAAGGAGAAGACTCGGTTGAAGGTTTAGGGCAGGGCACGATATGGACAACTTATATAGTGCCGTTTGCAGTATTTGCCATGCCTGGTATTATCAATGCCAATATTGCTCGTGAAACGATGATGACAGAAAACGATGTGGAGCTGCTTTTAGAAGGATTGTGGAATGGTACACGTATTCGTCAAGCCCGTGGCAGGGGAATTCAGCAACCGCTTTTACTTATACATGTAGAGTACAATGATCCAATGTATCGGATTGGGTATCTGGAAGAAAGCATCAAACTGGTAGTAGAAAGCCAACTGGAAACACCTACTAAGCTTGATGAAATAGAAATTGATGTATCTGATTTAACAAAAATTTTAGAGGGGAATTGGGATAAAATCAAACAGGTAAGGTATTGGTTGGATCCGAGGATAGTCATCATAGGGCAATTACAGGGAAAAAGATGTGAAGAATGGTAATGGTAGCTGTTCAGGAAGGGGTGGGAATATGGAAGTGCTGGTCTTTGATATTAGAGGTCCACTGGCGCATTTTCGTCGGCCAGATACCACCAACACCCATGCGACCTATCCATTTATTCCCTATACAACGGTAAGAGGATTAGCAGGCTCGATCATTGGATTGTCGGAATTTAAAGGCACGGCTCGGGTAGGGATTAGGTTGATGAGTCCAGCGCGTACTTCGGTTCAACAAATGTCAATGTTGGGGAAAGGCTGGTTGGGGGGAGGGCCTGATTTTAACAGGCCTACCGCCATTGAATTAGTGATTAATCCTTATTACCGAATTTACTGGAGCGGTGATTATTATAAAGAGCTAAAAGATTATATTGCTAACAACCATAGCCATTGCCATACCTATTTGGGAAGTGCATTTGCGTTAACTTATCCAAATTATGTTGGAACTTATAGTTATTCAGCCAAAGATTTAACTGGAAAACCTTTTGACTGTTTAAGTGTAATTCCTATAGATGCAGTTGGTAAGCTAATCCCTATACCAGGAACTCAGTATGGAAGGATAGGAGGGATGCATTGCGAATATCATGGTGAAAGGCGATTTGGTACCATTGCTAATGTACTATATGAGTTTGCAGGAAGACCTATAAGAATTATTCCTTACAGTAAGGCAGGAACTAAAGATTATACATTTATTGAAACAGAGCAGGGCGAGATAATATGCCTGTGGTGATACCTTTTAGCCAATGTAAAGCCCGCCCTGAAGAGGGTGGGCAGCATTTCTTGCTTGAATCACATTTATTAGCAGTAGCCCGGGGGTGGGGGAAAGCAGATGGTTCTTATGAAGAACGTCTATTTTTTCTAGGAGGATTATGCCATGATGCTGCCAAAGGGCGCAAAAAATGGCAGAATAATCTGAATAACCCAAAAGGAAGCAGGCCTCCGCATGCTGCACCAAGTGCACTTTTGTTCTCTTATTATGCCGCAAAATTACTTGAGTTTTGGGAAGAGCAGGAGCGGTTGGATAGGAAGGAGATACAGGTTTTAAGAGTTTTTATTGTTAGGGTGGTAAGGGATATTTTTGACCATCATCGTGAATTAGGGGATATGGAAGAAGAGGTTCCCTGGTTATATATGCCCGATAAAGACCTGAGCTTGCATGATCTAGACCTAACAGGGTTTCACGGATTTATCTGTCAGTATGTTCCTATTTTTACGCAATATGATAAACCAATGCTACAAACTATAACGGAATGGAATGAAAGTCTTAAAAAGAAATGGCCTCGCTGGAGCAATGTGAGTAGAATCATTCCTAAACTATGTAGCAGATCAGCGCTATCCAGAATAGATGTTGAAAAAGGATTATGTGTTCGTAATGATACAGCTAGGTTCATAAGTGCAGACCGAACAAATGCAGCTCAAATCCCATTGGTTTATCTAGAACCAGAGTCAGCACAGACAGCTATTACTAGGTTTGATGCTTATTGCAGAGAACGGGCAGAGATGCAGCGCAGAGATAATCCTGATACGCAAGAAATTATAAATAAAAGAGAGATTGCCCAGGTTCAATCCTTAGAACGGTATCGTGGCCATTCTATGGAAAGGTTTTATGCGTTAAGCCTTCCTACAGGCCTGGGGAAAACTTTGACATCATTAAGAATTGCCCTCGAAGCTTGTAAAATAAAAAGATGCCATCGCATAATTTATGCGGCCCCGTATATATCGATACTTTCGCAGGCTACGAGCGAGATACGTAATGCCACTGAGCTTGAAATATTACAACATCACCATCTTTCTATGCTATCAGAAGATGATTTTGATGATAAAGATATCCTTATAATTGAATCTTGGCAGGCGCCAGTAGTTACTACCACATTTAATCAATTGTTTAGAGCTCTATTCCCTTATCGAGCTCAAGAATTGGTGCGAATGCCTGCTATGGAGAAAGCTTTTATTATCATAG
The DNA here is from genome assembly GCA_028685295.1 of bacterium. GTDB lineage: Bacteria > UBP13 > UBA5359 > UBA5359 > UBA5359 > UBA5359. The sequence goes on along the minus strand of JAQUEL010000028.1, from coordinate 3,558 downwards.
ATGAACCACAAATTATTGATAGCACTAAATGGAATCTATTTTTAGCTCAGATTTATGCAGCAGCACAGAAATTAAATTGCCAAGTAATGTTCATATCAGCGACACTTCCTCCATTCGAGTATGCGGGTATTAAAACGCCGTATATCATAAAACCGTCGGTTACACTACCATCCCGCTATTGTATGCGATATTTACCTGAAAAATTTTCTGAAGCTGACCTTGCAATAGCCATCTTCGAGGCTTTACCACAGAATGTGTGTGCTGTTATGAACACTGTTCGCGATGCATGTGAAGTTTATACTAGGTTGAAACAAATAATGCAAAATAGCACGTTGGAGCTAGGCATATTGGACAATATGGAATGGTTTTTAAAAAGCACCATAAAAGATTTTAAGCACCATTTTATATTTAATTTGAATGGATTGATGACTCCAATCCATAAAGAATTTGTTATTAATGCCATTAGCTTGTGTTTGCAACAAAATATGACAACAGCAGTAGTTTGTACCCAGATGATTGAAGCAGGTGTTGATCTGAGCTTTGATAGTGGCATAAGGGCACAAGCTATACACCCATCTCATATTCAGTTTGCGGGCCGTAATAACCGTCATGGAGAGGATGATACTGCTTTAGTCAGTATTATAAATTTTTTTCGGGAAGGAAAAAAAGATTCTCGAAAATGGGTATATACCTCAAGCGTTGAACGTGAGGAAACGGATCGACTTTTACGGTGCTGTCATGAATGGGATGAAGCAACCAGTTTGATGATGTTAGATATGTATTATCGTTCGACTTTTGAGCGGAATCCTAATACAACGCTTTTGAATTATTATAATAACGCAGCATTAGGAAAATGGTCTATGCTAGCTGGTATTGAACCGTTTGATAATTGGTATCCGACATTATCCGCTTTTGTTCCCTGGCCAGATACTAAGATATTAAACAGGCTTTATGAGTGGTACCAGAAACATCTTCCAGGTAAAATAAACACCGTAGGAAGAATAATAAGGCTAATGACGAAATTCGAGATAGAATCTGTGGAGGACATTTACGAAAAATACGTTGATTGGGAATTTAGAAAGTCACTTGATTTTGTGCAAAGAAAGCAGTTCATAGCACTATTACAGCAGTTTTTGGTATCAGTTAGTGAGAACATGAGAAGTTTAACCTATCAGACCAATGATAATCCTATCCGGGGCTTAATTGATAAAGAGCTGTATTCTACGGAAACAGGCTTGGCTCATCATGTAGGTTGTGAAAACCAAGGGCTATATTGGTAGATTAAAACAGGGGTTTTAGATTCTAGCAAATGAGAAAAGAAGGAGGGTGGGCATGGAGGAAATACGAGTATACGGAACGCTGGTATGGTACTACCACATTTGTCAGCGTGAAGTCTGGTTGATTGCCCATCAACTGGAGCCAGATGGAGAGAAGACCAATATCTCCATCGGGCGATATCTACATGAGCAGTCTTTCAGTCGGGAGAAAAAAGAGCTCTCTTTTAAACATAACAGAATGGATATATACCAGATCAAAGATGGTAAGCTGGTAATCGGTGAGGTTAAGAAGTCATCTAAGTTTAAGAAGAGTGCACGCATGCAATTGCTGTTCTACCTGTATGAGTTGAAAATGCACGGAGTGGATGCCGTTGGTGAATTGCTCTTTCCTCAAGAGAAAGGGCGTGAAGAGGTGTTACTTGATGAAGGTAGCATGGCTGAGCTTGAGAGGGTTATAGAGGAAATCAAGCGGATATTGCAGATGGAAAAACCGCCGGCGCCTGATAAGATAAAATATTGCTGGAATTGTGCTTATGCGGAATTTTGTTGGTCTTGACAGGAGGGTGCGGTATTGAGGAAGACTGTTTATCTGTTCTCAGATGGCGAGCTTTCCAGGAAAGATGATACCCTGGCTTTTAAAACCGCTGAAGGGAGACGTTTTATTCCAGTTGAGGATACCGGCGAGATCATGATTTACGGTGAAGTCAATTTTAACAAGAGATTGCTGGAACTGCTGGCCAAAAAGGAGATTATCCTTCATTATTTCAATTATTATGGCTATTATACGGGTTCCTTTTATCCGCGGGAGCATCTGAATTCCGGATACATGATCCTTAAACAATCCGAACACTATCTTGATGAGACAAAACGCTATCGTATTGCTCTAGAGCTATTGACAGGTGCAGGCAAAAATATTCGCCAAGTGATGAAATATTATATAAGCCGTGGTAAGCCTTTAGAGGAATCTCTGAAATCAATAGAAAAGTTGCTGGACTCTATGAGCGCGAGTAAGGGTATTTCTGCTCTTATGGCTCTGGAGGGCAAGATACGGGATTACTATTATCAGGTATTTGATGATATTATTGACAACGAGGGCTTTATATTTGATAAACGAACCCGCAGGCCACCCCAAAACACGCTGAATACACTTATCAGTTTCGGGAACTCTCTCATGTACACCATCTGCCTGAGCGAAATATATAATACGCATCTTGATCCACGTATAGGCTATCTTCATACTACCAATTTCAGAAGATTTTCATTAAATCTGGATTTAGCTGAGATATTTAAGCCGATAATTATAGATCGCCTGATCTTTTCTCTGCTGGGGCGCAAGATGATAAGTGCTAAAGATTTCGAGCAGGCATCGCAGGGTATTATGATGAAGGAAAAGGCTAAGAAGACCTTTGTAGCGGAACTGGATGCAAAATTAAAGGCGACGATAAATCATCGCCCCATTGGGCGTTCAGTGTCGTATAGAAGGCTGATCAGATTGGAAGCCTATAAGCTTGAAAAGCATCTGATGGGAGAAAAGGATTACAAAGCGTTTGTTGCTCAGTGGTGATAGGAGAGTGCTTGAATGTTTGTTATTCTGGTTTATGACATCAACGTAAAAAGGGTAAATAAAGTATTGAAGAAATGTCGTCAGTATCTGACGTGGATACAAAACTCCGTTTTAGAAGGTGAGATATCCGATGCTAATTTGAAGAAGCTCAAAATGGAACTAATCAAGATTATTAAGAAAGACGAGGATTCCATTATTCTCTACTGTATGAGAACGACAAGATATTCCTCTCGGGAAATTATCGGCTTAGAAAAAGGAGGAAATGCATTAATTATATAGAAGAAGCTGTTATGCTTTATCTGCAAATGGATAATACAGTACATTGATAATTGAATAATATACTGAAAATGAAAGCACTGATTAGAGAGGGAATAAGGTGTCGTCGACCTCCGATAATGCGAAAACAGGCGGAGGTCGACGGCATATAAATTTGCCGAGGTTTTCTCTTTTATTGCTCTATTTTACAGCGTTAATCGGATTAGACGAACCACCGGGCATGATCGTTTAGCAATAACGATCTAAAATAGCTATTGCAAGTATAGCTGGATTTTAGTATATTCTAAAGGGTTCCGATACTACCTATAAGGAATTGAAACTTGTACCGAATTTCCAGACCCGAGAAGCCTAGCTCTCGTTCCGATACTACCTATAAGGAATTGAAACCTTCTCTAACCTGTTTACGACTCGTTTCAATGCGCTGTTCCGATACTACCTATA
>JAQUEL010000027.1 GCA_028685295.1 bacterium | reverse complement strand
TGATGGGTTGATTTATGCACCAGCAAGCCGCCGCTGTTCTCCTTCCGCCTATGCCATCTCCTGAAATAATCCGCTCCATGCACGGTATCCAGCAGATATTCGAAATCAACGTTCAGCACTTTGCCTACCAGGCCGTCTCTTATAGCCTGTTTAACGGCCGTCACATAGGGAGTAAAGCGATAATTAAAAGTAACCGTAACTTTGCGGCCGGTCCTTTTCTCTGCTTCCAGAATAGCGTTGCACTTCTCTTCATCTATAGTCATGGGCTTTTCAACAATAGCATCGATTCCGGCATCGAGACACTTAAGAATATATTCATGATGATAACGGTCAACAGTAGTAATAACAGCACCATCCGGTTTTAATTCCGCCAGCATCCTGTCGCAGTCATCGTAGGCCGGACAATCCACCCCGGACATCTCCTTCAAGGCCTCTATTCTCAAAGGATTGGGATCGTAAATTCCCACTATTGAAGTATACCCCTCTTCCACCATGGGCTTGGCGAACATGCCAGCTGCTCTGCCGCTGGCGCCTATCAGCACGTAACGCTTTCTCATTTTAAACACTCCCAATAACTGCTTATTTCGGGTTCTTTCCTTTCCATATGCATATACTTTTTAAACCCATTTTAGAAAGTTCGACATCTGTGCTTATATCTCCTGCCATATCAATGAAGAAATTTGGGGAAAGAGGTCTCTTTCCATACTCGGATACCCGAATGCACCCTTGACTCCTCGACACAGCCAGAATAATATAGTGTTTGAGGTGCGAAATGCAAATTGAACATATCGAATATATATTGAAAGCCGTTAAAAGTGGCGAGATGCAAATCGATGAAGCTATGCAGCGTCTCAAACATCTTCCATACGAAGACCTGGAATTTGCCAGAATAGATCATCACCGCCGCCTCAGGACAGGCTTTCCCGAGGTAATATTCTGCCAGGGCAAAGCGCCGGAACATATTGTCGCTATTATGAAGAGAGCGGCCGCCGATGGAGAACCGGTGCTGGCTACCAGAGCAGAACCCGCTCTTTATGATTATATCCGGCAAGAGATCCATGAAGCCGTCTATCATCGTTCAGCCCGCATAATCACTCTCAATGCATCTTTACCGCAACCCGGCGAAGGAAAAGGGCTGATAGCCGTAGTCTCTGCCGGTACAGCCGATATACCGGTTGCTGAAGAAGCTGTTGTTACGGCCGCCGTCATGGGTAATCGGGTAGAGTGCCTCTTTGATGTCGGAGTGGCCGGTCTGCACCGGCTGCTGGATAAGATGGAGCTTCTTACCTCAGCCAAGGTGCTGATTGTGGTTGCGGGCATGGAGGGAGCACTGGCCAGTGTAATCGGTGGCCTGGTAGAAAGCCCGGTAATCGCCGTACCCACCAGCATCGGCTATGGCGCCAGCTTTCAGGGCCTGGCGGCTCTGCTTTCCATGCTGAACAGCTGCGCTGCCGGCGTTACGGTAGTTAATATAGATAACGGCTTTGGAGCCGGATACTTCGCCGGACTTATAAACGGTCCTTTGTAAAATCGGTTGCGAAAGGATTATCCCATGAAAATAGCTTATTTTGATGCCTTTGCCGGCATCAGCGGAGACATGACCCTTGGCGCTCTGCTGGATGCAGGCCTGAGTATGGAGTATCTGCAAAGCGAGCTTTCCAGACTGGATCTGCACGGCTATACCCTGTCTGCGAAAAGAGTAACAGCATCCGGCATATCGGCCACCAAGGTCAATATAGAGATGGATACAAAGCTCCACCATCACCGGCATCTGAACGATATCTTGTCTATGATAGCCGGCAGCGGCCTACCCGATAAGGTTATATCCATGAGCACAGCCATCTTTAATCGCCTGGCAAAGGCGGAAGCCGAGGTACATGGAACATTGCCTGAAAAGGTTCATTTCCATGAAGTAGGAGCAGTAGATTCCATCCTGGATATAACCGGTAGCTGTATTGGCCTGTATTCTCTGGGCATTGAGGAATTGGTTGTCTCCCCTCTGCCGCTGGGACGTGGCTTTGTGGAGTGTACCCATGGAATTATTCCCCTGCCGGCTCCGGCCACGGTCAAGCTGCTGGAGGGATTACCCACTTATGCTTTTCCCGAGGAAGGAGAAACGGTAACACCTACAGGTGCGGCCATAGTAGCTGCTCTCTGCCGCTCCGCCGGGCCTATGCCGGCCATGAACAGCCGAACTATCGGCTATGGTGCCGGTACCATTACCAGACGCATTCCCAACCTCCTGCGCATCTTCATCGGAGAAGCAGTCGATATGCCGGAAGCGTTGGATACGGTTATCCTGCAAGCCCTGATAGATGATATGAACCCCGAAATTTACGAATATCTGCTGGAAAAGCTCTATGCCGCCGGCGCACTGGAAGTCACGCTTACGCCCTGTATCGTCAAAAACAGCCGCCCGGCCGTATTACTGGCGACCATCTGCCCATTAGGGAAGGAGAATGTTATTGAGGACATAATCCTAACAGAGAGCACCAGCCTGGGCCTGCGGCGTATCCGAGCATCAAGGGCCTGTCTGGAGCGAAAGACGGTAGAGACAGCCGTAGCCGGCGGCAAGGTCAAGGTCAAGCTAGGATTAAAGGACGGCAAGATAGTCAACATTGCTCCGGAGTACAAGGATTGCCGCTCCCTGTCGGAGCAAAGCGGCCTGCCGTTGAAGGAAGTTTACAGGCTGGCTGAGATGGCCGTTAAGGGTTCATGAAAAGGCCCTTCTAAAACACCTTATTCAACGTCAAGGTAAAGCCGTTGCCGGCATTCGATCCACCCTGAAAATATTTGCCCTCCAGACGAATTCCAGCGCTTAGCTGGAAGCCGGCCAGGAGATGGTAGCCGACGTTGGTCCCGGATACGGAAGACACCTCTATGCTATCTTCCAGAATATCCGTGGTCGAAAAGTAGACACCCAGTCCGGTGCCATAGTAAAAGCGGCTTCCGGGGTAGAAGACCTTATTGGTCAGAGTAATGGGCCAAGCGGTTATCCGGGTTTCCCGGCTCCCTCCCGGGATATCCTCCGCATCGGTGGTAACATAGCGCTCCAGGGCAAAGATGGTTTCAGTCGTATTGGTATGCGATACTATCAAGCCGGCGCCGGCAACCCAGCCGGTACCGTTATCGGTAGACACATACCCCCCTTTAAGCTCATAACTCTGCTGGGCTGAGGCTTGGCTGGGGCTCAGACAGAAGGATAAAGAGAGCAATAAAATGTATATGCCGTATTTACGCATGTACGCCACCACCTTAGCTAAACTATATTAATATTTCCCTAAGCTTCTACGTTTAAAACTTACTGCTACAAACCTCAGCAACCTACCTGAACTACTAAAATTCGAACCTTGGCTTCTATCTTTCAAGCTTCGGCAATGGTCCACAAAGCACTCTCTCCCGGCTTAATCTATGCCGACCGACTGATAATAGCTCCCAGGCCCGTCAACTTAGATTCTATATCTTCATAACCGCGATCTATATGCTCTATACCCGTGATCTCGGTAACACCTTCGGCAGCCAGGCCAGCCAGTATCAGAGCCACGCCGGCTCTGAGGTCAGGGGCGGTTACCTGCGCTCCGGTCAAACGTTCTACGCCTCTGACAATGGCACTATGCCCCTCCACTCTGATATCCGCACCCATACGCTTCATCTCACTGACATGCATGAATCTGTTCTCAAAAATGGTTTCTGTAAAGACGCTGATGCCGTCAGCAAGAGACATCAGGGCCATCAATGGCGCCTGCATGTCGGTGGGGAAACCGGGATACGGTAGAGTCTTGACATCTACGGCGTTTAATCCATTTCGAACGGCTACCAGAACTCCATTTTCCATCTCTTCGATATGAATGCCTGCATCCTTCAACTTGGTGATTATAGGCTTAAGATGATCAAGATTGATATGCCGTATTCTAACCTCACCCTTGCTGATGGCAGCCACTACAGCATAAGTTCCGGCCTCTATTCTGTCCGGAATAATGGTATATTCCACACCATGCAGAGATTCCACGCCCTCTATCTCGATTATATTGGTACCTGCACCCTTTATACAGGCACCCATAGAATTCAGGAAATTAGCCAGATCTACAATCTCCGGCTCTTCAGCCACATTCTCAATAATTGTCCTGCCATCAGCCAGCGATGCAGCCATCATAATATTTTCCGTTGCTCCTACACTGGGGATATCCAGGTAAATACGTCCGCCGTACAGCTTATCGGCCCAAACATGAATATAGCCGTGTTCCATGGAAACCTCGGCTCCCAATGCCTGAAAACCTTTGATATGCAGGTCTATCGGCCTGGAACCGATAGCACAGCCGCCGGGCAGAGAGACTTTGGCAGAGCCGAAGCGTGCTAAAAGAGGACCGACCACCAAAACGGAGGCACGCATCTTCTTCATTAATTCATAAGGCACCAGACTTAAGGCAAAATTCTCAGGAGAAACGACCAGGCGATTCCCGGTAGTTATAACCTTGACGCTAAATTCGTTGAGAACATCTATCATGGTAGAGATATCCGTCAGTCTGGGAATGTTATTCAACGTGCTGGTTGTAGAAGCCAATAAAGAAGCAGCCATGATGGGTAAGGCTGCATTCTTCGCTCCGCTTATCAGAACCTCTCCGCAAAGACGATTGCCACCGCCAATAATTATCTTCTCCAAAAGCTTTTCCTCTGTGGACGAAATCAGAAGCCGGCTATTCCTAAGTTTTATATTCTGGTTTCTCCCGTTTTAATAGTTGTTTATTTAACTTCTCTACCGGCGCTTGCTTTTCCTGCCAATCCCAAAATGTTATTTGCCGTCGGCAACTCTGATACGGGTTATGGCTCTATGCAGCGCCGCCTCCAGGCCAACAAAATCAATGCCGGGAACCTGCCTTGCCAAAGCTTCCTCAGCTCGACGCTTAGCCTCTTCGGCCCGGCGAATATCTATCTCCTCCGCCAATTCGGCAACCTTTGCCGCAACACTGACTCTATCCTTCTCTACCAGAGCAAAGCCGCCGCCAATAGCGACCTTCCTCGTTCCCTCCGGTGTTTTTATCACCAGTTCACCGATATTCAGAGCCAGCACCAGCCTGGTGTGTCCGGGTAAAACACCTACCACACCCTCCTGCCCGGGCAAGCTGATATATGTAGCCTTACCGGAAAAGACAATGCGCTCCGGAATAACAACGCTGACATTGATCATGCCGGAAGATGTTGCCATAACTTACTCCTGAGCCATCCTGGCTTTATTCCTGGCTTCCTCTATATCTCCTACCATAAAGAAGGCCTGCTCCGATAAATCATCCGCCTCGCCGGCAAGCAGAGCTTTAAAACTGGCAATAGTGGTCTCCAAGGGAACATATCTTCCCGGAATACCGGTAAAGGTTTCGGCTACAAAGAAAGGTTGGGAAAGGAAACGTTGCACCTTCCTGGCTCGAGACACAATAAGCTTATCTTCTTCGGAAAGCTCCTCCATACCCAGGATGGCAATGATATCCTGCAATTCCCGGTAACGTTGAAGAACATTCTGTACACTGCGGGCGACGTCGTAATGCTCCTGGCCTATCACACTCGGTTGAAGCAGCCTGGAAAAGGATTCCAGCGGATCTATAGCAGGATAGATACCTATCTCCACCAGAGATCTGGAAAGGACGGTGGTGGCATCCAGATGGGCAAAGGTCGTTGCCGGAGCAGGGTCCGTTATATCATCGGCAGGTACATAAACAGCCTGGACTGAAGTAATAGATCCATCCCGTGTGGAGGCTATCCTCTCCTCAAGAGAGCCCAGTTCAGTAGCCAGAGTAGGTTGATAGCCCACAGCTGAAGGTATACGCCCCAGAAGCGCCGATACCTCCGATCCGGCTTGAATAAACCTGTAGATATTATCAATGAACAGCAGAACATCCTGATGCTCTCTATCCCTGAAATACTCAGCCTGCGTTAATCCGGCAAGCCCCACTCTGAAGCGGACTCCCGGCGGCTCATCCATCTGCCCGAATACTAAAGAGGTCTTCTCCAGAACGCCGGAAGCTTTCATATCCAGCCAGAGATCATTACCCTCCCTGGTGCGCTCTCCCACACCTGTAAAGACGGAGAGACCACCGTGTTCGGTAGCAACATTACGAATAAGTTCCATGATCAAAACCGTCTTGCCCACACCGGCGCCGCCGAAGAGCCCCACCTTGCCACCTTTAGGATAAGGCGCCAGAAGATCTATGACCTTGATACCGGTTTCGAACACCTGCTCTACCGGTTCTATATTCATCAAAGTAGGTGCAGCACGGTGTATAGGCCACTCTTCGGCAGCCTCTACGGGGCCATTCCCATCAATCGGTCGCCCCAAAACGTTAACTGCCCTCCCCAGAGTTCCCAAACCTACTCCTATCTTTATGGGGCCGCCGGTATCAACTACATCCATGCCCCGGGTCAGGCCCTCCGTCGGTCCCATAGCGATGGCTCTGACTCTATTGTTGCCTGTCTGCAGTATAACCTCTACAATTAACGGTGCCCTGTCTTCGGCTTCCGAAGGCTCAACTGACAGAGCATTGTATATGGCCGGAAGATTTCCTGCAGGAAACTCGACATCTATTACGGGTCCAGCCACCCTGACTATTTTTCCAACTTCCATCTTTTCACCTGCCTGCAGTCTCCGCGCCGCCGACTATATCTATGATCTCTCTGGTAATAGCAGCCTGACGTTCGCGGTTATACATTCTTCTTAGATTATCTATCATTTCCTGGGCATTATCGGTAGCAGAGCTCATGGTCATACGCCGGGCGCTATGCTCAGCGGCCACAGATATCATGATGGCGTTGTAAATGCGCGCCTCCACCACTGCCGGCAATATGCCGTCAATGAGATCTATGGTATCAGGCTCTGTTAACGGCTCCGGACCAACCGGCTCAGGGAGGCAAACCGGCAAAATATCCTCCATTACAGGATCATGACTAAGAGCCGAATAATAATGCGTGTAAACCAGACAAATCCTTTTTATCGAGGTATCTTGGATAAACCTTTCAATAAGGGATTCGGATAACCGTTTAATCGCTAAAAGCGTCAGCTTGTTGGCCTCATAAAAATCTCCGGGGCCGGGGGTAATTCCGGCACGACCCAATTTATCACGCCCTCTGAGCCCGATTACTATAAAACGCTGTGACCCTTCAGCCGCCTCAAGCCCCTTCTTGACTACGGCATCATTGTAAGCGCCGCAAAGTCCCCTGTCTCCACTTATAAGAAAAACCAGAGTATCGCCCTCATTCCTGGGTGCGGCCAGAGTAAACCCTTGCTTGCACCCCGCTGCTCTAGCGGCCGCCAGCATTTCAACAAGGCTATCATAATAGTTGATCGCCTGGCGCATATGCGGTTCCGCCCGGCGTAGCTTGGAGGCTGCTATAAGCTGCATGGCCCTAGTTATCTGCTGCGTGCTTTGAGCTACTTTCAAACGCCTTTTAATTATACGTATGCCTCCCACACCAGCCATTATTTAGTAGTTTCACCTCCGGTAAATCTGTCCTTGAAGGTCTTTACGGCTCTTTGTAGCGCCGTTTCCGTCTCCGGATCGATCACCTTCTTCTCATTGATACTCTGTGATATATATGGAAACTCCGCCGCAGCAAAATGGAGAAAACCGTTGACAAAGTCCGCAACCTGCCTCAGCTCTAAATCATCCAGATAACCGTTTACAGCCATAAATATAGAAATAACCTCCTCAGCCAGATCCATGGGTTGATATTGAGGCTGCTTCAGCACCTCTACGATATGCTCCCCGCGGCTCAGCTGAGCACGTGTAACCTTATCTAATTCGGCGGCAAACTGAGCAAATGCCGCCAATTCCCTGTACTGGGCCAGATCCAACCGCAAACGGTGCGCCACCTGTTTCATGGCCCTGGTTTGAGCAGACCCGCCGACACGTGATACGGAGAGGCCTACATTAATAGCCGGGCGTATGCCGGAATAGAAAAGATCGGCCTCAAGAAATATTTGACCATCGGTAATGGAGATCACATTCGTAGGTATATAAGCCGATACATCTCCTCCCAGCGTCTCGACAATGGGTAATGCCGTCATCGATCCACCACCTAATTCCGGCCTGAGATTAGCAGCTCTCTCCAACAATCTGGAATGCAAATAGAAAATATCTCCCGGATAGGCCTCGCGTCCCGGTGGGCGACGAAGCAAGAGAGACATTTCACGATATGCTTTGGCATGTTTGGAGAGATCGTCATAAATTATCAGTGCATCGCCGCCGTTGTACATTACTTCTTCGGCCATGGCACAACCTGAGTAAGGGGCCAGGTACTGCAGCGGAGCGGCCTCGCTGGCTGAAGCGGATACCACTATAGTATAATCCATAGCACCTTCACGTCGCAATACCTCTACCACCTGAGCTACTGTCGTCTCTTTTTGGCCCACAGCCACATATATACAGGTAACACCACGGCCTTGCTGGCTGAGAACGGTATCTATGGCCAAAGCCGTTTTTCCGGTTTGCCTGTCGCCAATTATTAGTTCACGCTGCCCGCGTCCGATGGGAACAAGCGCATCAACAGACTTGATACCCGTATGCAAAGGGGCCTTGACCGGAGTTCTATCCACTACGCCCGGAGCCGGGGCTTCCACCGGACGATAGCGCTCTATGCGCATGTGCCCCAGGCCGTCTATAGGATATCCCAAAGCGTTGACAACGCGTCCCACAAGAGAATCGCCCACCGGCACCTCGACCACACGCCCGGTACGATGAACAACATCCCCCTCCTTGATCCTGGAAGTAGAGGCAAACAGAACGCTGCCCACCATCTCCTCTTCAAGGTTCAAGGCCATACCGTAAATACCGTCAGGGAAGGAGAGCAATTCTCCGGACATAACATTGTCCAAGCCATACAGCGTGGCTATACCATCTCCAGCTTGAATAACGGTACCTATCTCTGTTTCCTCTATTTCGACCGCATAACGCTCTATCTGTCGTTTTATGACAGAGCTTATTTCTTCCGCTGAAAGCGGCATACCACTCACACTCCCTGCCAGATGCTCTGTCGCATTTTATTTAGATTACCCTTGATGCTGGCATCAATTATTCTGTCTCCTGCACGAGCTACAAAACCTCCCAGAAGAGAAGGATCAACTGAAACTTCCAGTATCACTTCCGCTCCGGTCACTCCGGATAGATACTCGGTCAGTTCATTATAATCCTTCAACTCCGCTGCCACAGCAACCCGACAAACGATCCTGTTGCAGGAAGCCAGGACCATTTTGTCATACTCATTCTTTATTTTGGAAAGCAAAGAGACCCGTCCCTTATCTATCAGTAAGTAGAGTAGGCGTAGGATCGTCATCGGAACATGCCCCTCGCTGATATCTTCAACCAGTCTCTTCTTCTCCGCATCCGAGATAGATGGAGTATTGAAAAACTCCACCAGTTCCGGATATTGCTTCAAGATATCGGCCGCCCTGGCCAAGCCGTCACCATAAGCATCTAATCTGTCACGGCTCTGCCCCAGCTCAAAAACAGCTCTGGCATAGCTTTTATCGGTCGCCATTTTTAACCCTCTTTATCATTTCCTCCGTCAGATGCCTTCTGCCCTCTTCATCCAGCATATCGGAGAGGACCCTGGCAGCAATATCGACGGACATCTCAGAGGCTTTCTCTCTTAATTGCTCCTCGACAACACGCCGCTGTTCTTCCAATTCACCCCTGGTTAATTCCATCAACTTGGCACGTTCCTGCTCGGTTTTAAGCCTGATCTCATTGCGTATAGTCTCTCCCGTCTGGTTGGCCCGACTTACTATGCGCTGAGCCTCTTCTGAGGCAGATGCTATCTTCGCTTCATAATCATGACGCAATCTCTCAGCCTTCGTTTTCTCTTTGGATGCATGCGATAAAAGGCCATGGATTTCAGCATTTCTTCTGGCTAATATCTCACTGAGAGGCTTGAACAATATCAAGCGCAATATAATCAGAAGAAATAGAAAATTGCCCATCTGCACCAGCAATAATTTCCAGTCGATCTCAAACAAGACTATTCAACCTCTCAACCAAAAATTCTGGCGTACATAGGATTGGCAAACAAAAGCAGCAGAGAAATCAATAGCACATAAAGAACCAGTGCCTCGATAAGAACGATACCCAGAATCATACTGGTTCGGATATCACTGGCTGCTTCAGGATTTCTAGCCATCCCCTCAAGCCCCCTGGCTATAACTTTTCCCTGTGCAATAGCAGCTCCAATAGCTGCCAGGCAGAGCGAAAATGAAGCCGTCAACATGGTAATTACACCGAAAAGAATCTTTCCTTCCATCTTACCTACCTCCTGCTTCGAATGCAGAATTCCGAATTTTACACCTCTGCATTCAAATTATTCCTTTCTTTAGTTGTTTATTCATTGCTCTGAGATATCTCATTCGCTTCGCTAAACCCCGCCAAATCAGCCATATAAATCGCTGCCAGTATCGCAAACACCAGCGCCTGAATAAAAGCTATAAGCATTCCGATAAGCATCATAAAAGGCGGTAAAAGCAGCGGCAATATTAGCTTGGCTATCAACGGCAAAATGGTCAGGATAATAGCCAGCGAAAGATCATCCCCCACTATATTGGCGAAGAGCCTTACAGCCAGTGAAAAAGGCCTGGCTAACTCACCGATAAAGTGTGTGAAAAACATCAGCGGCGCCAGAAAGATCGAATCCCCGGTATAGTGCCGTATATATCCCTTGAGCCCACGGTTCTTTATACCGTAATAATGACTGGCTATGAACACTACCAACGCTAAAGCCACAGTGGTGTTGAGTGAAGCAGTCGGAGCGCTCAAACCCGGTACTATGCCCATAATATTGCATATCAATATCAGCAGAAAGAGCGTTCCCAAAAAGGGAATAAAGCCGGCACCCGCCGGGCCCATAATAGTTTCAACCATATGCGTGAAGAATTCCATAATGAATTCAAAAGCATTTTGAAGTGGTCCCGGCACCACAGATAACCTTCTTCTAACCGCCAGGCTGAGAACAATGAGAACGAGCATGGCCAGCCAGGTCATGGTAATAATTGCCGGAATACCGGGAATATTGATTAAAACAGGGGTTTCAAAGGCGCCGTGCATCTCTTTTCGCCCCTTTCCACCGTGATTTTCTATAGTTGATAATTACATATACGATATCCACCAGGATAATACCGGCCAGCATTATCACCAGATTGAGATGCAGCCATAATACCAAGACCGCCAGCCCGACGGTATAGAGTAAAAAACGCCCGAAATATAATACTATCGCTTTAACGCAATTGAAATGTTCCTTGCGTTCAATCCCTGATGTTATGATATGCAACAACCATAACCCGAACATACCTATACAAAGACCCATTATCAGACTTATAAAGAGCACCGACAAAGAGATCACTTTCTTCTCCCCAAAGAAGCAGCAATTTCAAAAAGATTGATTATGCCTGCAATCATTCCCACGATCGTAAATAATACCGTCAACCAAGGTTCCGTGCCCAGACGCCGATCCAACACATAACCTATACCAAAGCCGATAACCGTTGCTAGAACCATGGCAATGCCTACGCTGGCAGCATCTATAACCCCCTTATAATCAACACCGCGATTTCGGCGCATGCAGCATCAGCTCCTGCTATAATCTGGCATATTTCAAGAACTTTTTCAAGCTTTCTTCCATATTTCCACCCTGCACTCGCATGCGTCTGGCAATTCTCGCTAACTGCTCTTCTCCTATATACTCAAACCAACTTTCAAAATGGCCCTGTTTGAGATGATAAATACCATCCTCCGGATTATTCTCAGCAATGGCAAGCAACTCCTCAGGATTACCGGCCTGCTGGCCGGAGCGAAATACAAACGCCTGCCCATTGAAGACATTATTCTGCTCTACCTGAGTCAAACAGTTTTCGCACTCAAAGCAAACCGGAGCCCCCTTCAGGTTGATACTCTTGCAGTCGGGACAGATAACTGTTCCCAAATCCAGAATAGCCCTGATCTTGTCACTCATCTCTTCCGCAGATTGAAAACGATGGCTGATATCGTATTCGATAGCTTTCATAACCAGTGCGTTGGTCATGGGCGATATCGACGGATTCAGCTTACGCACCGGCTCAACCTGGACAGCCTTGCCCCGACGATCCGGTTTCTTCTTGGACAGCATATAGTACATTGTAGCGCCCAGGGAATAGACATCGCTTCTGGCCTCAGCATAACCCATATACTGTTCAGGAGCGGCATATCCGGGAGTGCCGCCTCTGGGAGCTCCTTTCTTGCTCTGCTTTATCATCCCGGCCAAACCGAAATCCACTAGGACTATCCGTTTATCCAGCGTTAACATCACATTTGCGGGTTTTAGATCTCTGAAGATTATCGGCTCCGGAAGTGAATGCAAGTAAGATAATATATCGCTGATCAGAGCGCCCCATTCCAGAACCTCTCTCTCAGACAGATATTTACCTTTGTAACGAGAGACTAATTGTGACAGGTTTATGCCCTCAACATAATCCATTACCAGATAATAGATACCGTTATCCGCAAAGTAATTATATAGATGTGGTATGCTCTCATGAGTTATCTGCGAGAGCAATCGTGCCTCTCTCTCAAAAAAGAGCCTTGCCTTTTCCCGATCTGAAGGTTCTGTAAAGTTACTGATCATCTCCTTAACAGCATGGATTGAAGAGGTCTTCAAATCTTCTGCTTTATATACTATACCGTAAGCACCCTTCTGAACGACAGAGATTATCCGATATCTGTTACGGAGAACGGTGCCCGGCTTGAGAAACTCAACAGCCTTATCTCCACTAAAAGCCATATGATCCTCTCCTCAGCTACATATATATAGTAAATATGATGGCATATTTGCAATCCGGACCATCTATCAATTTAGTTAACGTAAAGCCCCTCCTTCAGTATGTAATCCGCTACAATATCCGGTACCAGATAGTTAATCGATCTTCCCGTGCGCAATCTCTCCCTAATGGTTGTAGATGAGATATTTATACCCGGAGTAGTAATCACTTCTATCATCGGCAGATATTCTCTGGATACCCGCCGTGCCAGTTCATCTATTGTATATCCGGGACGAGTGACGGCTATAAAACGGCAAAGGGACATTAGATCACTTGCCCGGTACCAACTTTCGACCTCCAATACAGCATCCATACCGGTAATAAAATATACCCGCTCCGGTTTATATAACCGTCGGAAATGGTCCACCGTATCGTAGGCGTATGAAGGACCCGGCCTGTCTAATTCTACCCTTGATACGCTAAAATAGGGATTACCGGCAACCGCCAGCGCTGTCAACAGATATCTATCCTCAGCGCCGGCTGCAGGCATACTCAACCTATGCGGTGGATTACCTGCCGGGACAAAGATTACTCTGTCAAGTTTACAATGCTCGCGTGCCGCCTCTGCAGCAGCCAGATGCCCGTTATGAATGGGGTCGAATATACCACCCATAATGCCTAAACCGGTCATAGACCCTATCCTCTTCAGGCATAATTAGCGCCCCAAGCTAGCCCGGGGCGCCTGTGAAAATCCTAATATAGTATATAATCGCCGGATAGGTATGTCAAGGAAAATACGGCACCATCAGGGGCAGAGAGCGTGGTATTATGGACACCTCTGCAGGAGTAGTACCGAAGATATCGCCATCCAATTGCATCATGATCTCAGGCTCTGATTCTATGACCACATGGCGAGCACGGAAGTACTGCACATCCGGATGATGAAGATGGCGCTCTCTGAATATATCCACCATCTGATGTAGAAAACCGATGCGATCGGTCATGGGACGCTCGAAGATGCATATATCCAGAAGACCGTCATCCATGCAGGCATGGGGAGTGACCTTTAACGGATAAGCATACATGGATGAATTGCCGATAATAGCCGCAAAGGCTTTAGTTTGAAAAGTTCTGCCGTCCATCTCTATGCTTATGTCCGTAGCCTGGTAATAGGTCAGTGCCTCCAGACTCTTCAGCACGTAAGCAGAAGGCCCGATGATATCTTTCACCGGCGGACGGACATTGGAGACCACCTCAGCGTCGAAGCCAAAGCCGGCCATCAATGTGAAATAGCGCCCTGCTGCCATACCCAAATCTATTCTACGGAGAGTACCATCTACCAATACTCGGGCCGCACGAGGTAGATCAAGCGGAATAGCCAGCTCCCGGGCTAGAACGTTAACTGAACCCAACGGAAGAATGCCTAAAGGCGTATCTAAACCCGCCAGGCCATTGACAACCTCATTTACCGTGCCATCGCCGCCTACGGCCACTACCAGATCATAGCCGTCACCGGCCGCCTCGCGAGCCAGTCTGAGCCCATCGCCAGCCTGTTCCGTCAGGCTGATTCGGCAATCCAGGCCGACCTCGCTCATTATATGCATCAGCCTGTCACGAGCGACTTTTAGGCGTCCCTGCCCAGCCACAGGGTTTAGAATAAGAGCTGCCCTGGCCATAGTTCCTCCTTCCGTTCATACTCCTCTGGGAGTCCTGAACTGATAGCCGGTATGCAACAGTTCATGAGCCTTTTCACTTAGGGGCGCACCTAAAAATTCCTTGTATATACGGCGCACAGCAGGATTAAGGTGAGCACAGCGTACCGCCTTACCGCGATCCTCAGCATAGATAGCTTCTATACGTTGCCTGCGAATAGTATCGTCAGTGGGCAGCGGCTGTCCGCCGCCACCGATGCAGCCGCCGGGGCAGGCCATGATTTCCAGAAAATGGTATTGCTCCCGTCCTTCCCTGATGGCATCCAGAACCTGCCGTGCATTGCCCAGGCCATGAGCGACACAGATACGATACTCTTGTTTTCCAATAAGAATAGAGCCTGCTTTGATGCCGCCGAAGCCCCTCAGAACGGAAAATTCCAGCCGCTCTCCTCCTTCAGGATCTAGAACCGCACCGACAGTACGCAGGGCGGCCTCCATCATGCCGCCGGTAACCCCGAACATGACGCCTGCACCGCTGCTCATACCCAGAATGGGATCAAAATCTTCATCCGGCAGCGAGGGCAAATTTATCTCATGCAGATGCAAGAGATCGGCAAATTCCCTAGTGGTTAGCACCGCATCCACTTCCGGCAAGCCTTCGGCAAGCCTCATCTCCGGACGCTTGATCTCAAACTTCTTGGCCGAACAGGGCATGACGGCAATATTAAAGATGCGTGATGGATCTATACCGGCTTGTTCGGCAAAATAGGTCTTAGTCAGGATACCGGTAATCTGCTGCGGTGATTTGGTCGTGGACATATTGGGAATAAATTCGGGGTAGAATTGCTCCATGAACTTAACCCAGCCCGGAGAACAACTGGTTATTAAGGGAAAGGGACCGCCGCTTTTGAGCCGCTCCAGCAACTCATGGCCCTCTTCCATAACAGCCATATCGGCACCAAAATCAGTATCGAAAACCTTATCGAATCCCAAACGCCGCAATGCGGAAGGCACCTTGCCGGTCAGTAAGGTGCCCGGTGGCAGGCCGAACATCTCACCAATAGATGCCCTGATAGCAGGTGCTACCTGTACCGTGCAATAGGTACCGGGATCCTCTAACGCCCGTTCTACCTGGGATATATAGCTCTTATCCCTGATAGCGGCCACAGGGCACTTCAACAGGCACTGACCGCATAAGACGCAAACACTCTGGCTGAGTTCACGGTCGAAAGCAGGTAAAACTACCGTAGAGAATCCCCTGTTGACGAAATCCAGAGCATAGACCTTCTGTACTTCCCGGCAAACCCTGACACATTTGCCGCAAAGAATACAATACTCCGGGTGACGAGTAATGGCCTCAGAGGAAATATCCTGTTTAAAATGACGTCTCTCGCCCTCATATTTGTATTCGCCAATGCTGTATTCACGGCACAGAGATTGCAACTGGCAGCGTCCGTTACGGATGCAAGTCTGGCAACTGTGCGGGTGGTTAGCCAGAATAAGCTCTATGATAGTGCGTCTGGCATTGCGGACCTCAGCGGTATTGGTGCGTGCCACCATGCCCTCTCGAACCGGATAAGAGCAGGCCGGTTCCAGACGGGTGGAACCGGCCGGTCCCTCGACCTCCACCACACACATGCGACAGGCGCCTCCGATGGTCAGCTGTTTATCATGACAGAGAGTAGGAATATGTACGCCTATGGACCTGGCTGCCTCCAGAAGAGTAGACCCTTCCGGCACCTCGACGATAATACCGTTAATTGTCAGCTTTACATCCTTCATAAACTTACTCCTTCACCTGCCGCCGTTATCGCCGGCTGCTTGCCGATTTTACGATTTTACGTCCTGGCCACAGCGTTGAACGGGCAGACCTCATAACACTTGCCGCATTTTATGCAAGCATCCTGATCTATGACATAAGGAGCTCCCCTGGATCCGGAGATGCATGCAACCGGGCAGTTCTTGGCACACAGACCACAACTGCGGCAATTATCCAGAATATGATAGGTCAGCAAAGAGCGGCAAACTCCGGCCGGGCAGCGTTTATCGTTGATGTGAGCCAGATATTCATCCTCAAAATAACGCAGGGTCGAAAGCACCGGATTGGGTGAAGTCTGCCCCAATCCGCAGGAGCTGGTTCGCTGGATGACATGGCAGAGATTACGCAAATCATCTAGGTCGGCCAATTTCCCCTGCCCCCTGGTTATACGCTCCAGTATCTCCAGCATACGTTTGGTGCCCTCGCGGCACGGAATACACTTGCCGCAGGATTCATGCTGGGTAAAGCTGAGGAAGAAGCGGGCAAAAGAAACTATGCACGTGCTGTCATCGGTTACGACCAGGCCGCCGGACCCCATAATACTGCCTAATTCTTTCAATGAATCGTAATCCACAGCCGTATTCATCAGGGCACTGGGGATGCAACCTCCGGATGGGCCGCCGGTCTGAGCAGCCTTGATCTCACCACCCTCAGGAGCACCCCCGCCTATTCTGAAGATGATGTCGGCCATGGATACCCCCATGGGCACTTCTACCAGGCCGGTATAACGTACTTTGCCGCTGAGGGAGAATATCTTGGTGCCCGGACTGCTCTGAGTCCCCACCGAACGGAACCACTCGGGACCGTGTGCCAGTATCAGCGGCACATTGGCAAAGGTCTCCACGTTGTTGACGCAGGTAGGATGCCCTCCAAAGCCGTGCTCGGTCGGATAGGGCGGCTTGTTTCCAGCCATCCCTCTCTTGCCTTCGAGACTGGCGATCAGAGCCGTCTCCTCGCCGCAAACAAAGGCCCCGGCTCCTTGAAATATCTCGATATTCAGATCATAGCCGGAGCCCAGGATATTACCGCCCAACAACCCGTAACGCCCAGCCTGCCCAATGGCCGTCTGCAGATGCTTTACGGCCAGAGGATACTCCGCTCGCACATAAATAAAAGCCTTATGAGCTCCGATGGCATAAGCAGCAATTATCATACCCTCCAGAACCCGATGCGGATCGCCCTCCAGCAGGCTCCTATCCATAAAAGCACCAGGATCGCCCTCGTCAGCGTTACAGATCAGGTATTTGACCGGATCCTGCTCAGTCCTGGCAGTTGCCCATTTGCGCCCGGTAGGAAATCCGCCGCCGCCCCGGCCGCGCAGACCGGACCTGGAAATTATATCTATAATCTCCTCCGGAGCGCTGTGGCGTATCGCCTTGTAAAGAGCGAGATAGCCGTTGCGGGCTATATATTCATCGATATTACGAGGATCTATGCGCCCCATATTAGAGAGCACTCGCCTCTCCTGGTTCTTGTAAAAGGGTATGTCAGCCTCTATCCGACAGTCCCTTGAGTAGAGCAGCCTCTCTACCGGTTTGCCGCCGGCTATATGCTCGGCAACTATCTCCGCTACGTCTTCGGGTTTAACACGGCAGTAAAAGGCTTCCAGCGGCTTTATCTGTACCACCGGTCCCATTTCACAGAGGCCCTGACAGCCCGTTTCCACTATCTCCACATCTTGCAGCAGGTTATGCCGGCTCAGTTCTTCTTCGAAGAGATGCCGCAATTCGGCGGCACCGCCTGCTTCGCAGGTCAGGCCCTTACAGAGAAAGATATGCGCCCTGTATCTCTCGGCTTCGAACCGTAGAAGATTGCGTAATTCACGGCGATAAGCAGCGCATTGCTCATCATCATGACATGGCTTGTCTTCCAGTTTGCAGATCAAGAATTCAGGACAAGGCGTGCCTTCGGCGTTGCGGCATTTATCGCAGCATCGGTCAAGAAAAGTTCTCTCTTCAGCCACAACGCCGGTTTTCCTCTGACCGGTGCCGGCAGGCTCCTCTATTCCTTCCAGCAAAGGCTCTACAAGCTCCCTGACTTTGGCCGAAGTCATATGTCCATATACTTTGCCATCCAAAACCATAGCCGGCGCAATGCCGCAGGCACCGACACAGTTTACCTGCAACAGAGTAAAGCGCCCGTCGTCAGTGGTCTGGCCCGGCCTGATACCCAGCACAGAGACCAGCTCATCAATAATTCTATCCGCTCCCTTAACATGACAGGCAGTGCCGTTGCAGATTTCCACTACGTGAAGCCCTCGAGGTTCGCGACGAAACTGGGCATAGAAAGTAACTACGCCGTATATCCTGGCCACAGGTATGCGCATAATCTCCGATATCAGTTCCATGGCCTCTTCCGGCAGATACCCATACATATCCTGAGCCTTCTGCAACACGGCAATCAGATGATGCGGACCGAGATCCGACCAGGCAGACAACACCTGTCTCAGAGGTTGCAAATCCACTTTGGACAGTTTATTCAAGGCCTCTCTCCCCCTCATACTTCACCGATCACTATATCTGGAAGGGTGGTAAGATCGATCGCTATCTATATTCCTTATTACCGCAATGTTCATACTTATAAACTTCCGGCTGCTTGATTACGGCTCGTTACCAATTCTCTGCCGATATTTCAAAATATGCCTGCGAGTGAGCGCATGCAGGACAGACTTTCGGAGCCTCTTTGCCTTCATGCAGATAACCGCAATTACGGCAACGCCAGGCTACAACATCATCCCTTTCGAAAACCTTGCCGGATAAGATATTGTTCATCAGGCCCAGATAACGCTTTTCGTGCTGCTTTTCAGCTACGGCTATGGACTCGAATATCAGGGCGATATTCTCCAACCCCTCCTGTCTGGCTACAGCAGCAAAAGAGGGATACATATCCGTCCATTCATGGTTCTCGCCGCCGGCAGCTTCTTTAAGGTTCTCAACCGTAACATCTATCACTCCGGCCGGGAAAGCGGCCTGCACTTGAACAGCTCCACCCTCCAGCAGCTTGAACAGCCTCTTGGCATGCTCTTTCTCCTGATTAGCCGTCTCCTCAAAGATATCGGCTATCTGGATATACCCCTCCTTTCTGGCCTGAGCGGCAAAATAGGTGTACTTGTTCCTGGCCTGTGATTCTCCTGCAAATGCTGTCAGAATATTGATCTCCGTCTGCGTTCCTTTCAAACTCATCTCTCTCTCCTTTTTATTTATTAGCTTTTCAGCCGTTTAGCCGTTAGTTGCGCATAAATTGAAATTTCGAGCACTTTGAAAATGCCTTTGCCGATATTCGCC
This sequence comes from bacterium, assembly GCA_028685295.1. GTDB lineage: Bacteria > UBP13 > UBA5359 > UBA5359 > UBA5359 > UBA5359. Next base: position 1,818 of record JAQUEL010000027.1, on the reverse strand, counting down.
AGGCCGCTGATTCGTAAAACGCTTGAACACCGTCGAAAAATATTGCGATGAAGAGAAACCCAAAGAATAAGCGATTGAGGTAACCGGTTCTCTGCTGCCGGAAAGCATCTTCCTGGCTAAATCTACCTTGCAACGAAGAATATATTCAGCCGGCGGAATACCCACAACCTGCTTAAACTTAGCTTTTATCCGGGAAACCGATAGGCCGGCAACGGCTGCCAGTTCGTTGATAGCGATCGATCTATCTATGTTCTCTTCAATATAATTAAGAACGCTTCTTATGTCATTAGATTGATATGTTTCCATCTGTAGATCAGCACAGCGCAACACTTCCAGCAGAAACTCCATTACCTTTGTCGAGGCTGCCAGCGGCTTGAGCGGTTCCGGCATGTTTGTCGGGCTGCGGCCTTCCGACATGAGCGAACCATCTGGTGAAGCGAGGACGATTATCTCCTCCAATAAATCATGCAAAGCCCCTGTGCCCCGAAAAGAGCGCTGTTCCAGCCGGCACAAATGGTCGATAAGCGGGCCGGCCTTACCAGAGGAAAAAGCTAAAAAAGGTTCGTCAACTCCAGGCATACGAAGCAGCATCCAATATAGAATACCTCTATCTTCAGGAAATCCGCCGGTGCCGTGTTTCTCATCCGGGAAGGTGAGATAAACATCATTGCCTGTTAGTACATATTTGCGCCCGCCTACTTCATAAACCTGCGTTCCGCTGAATAAATAACAGATTTCCATGCAGCCTGTATGATGATGCATATGCAAAGGTGAATGCGCCCGGCAATACTTATAACGGCCCAGCGAGAGCTGTCCTTTAAAACCCAAAGTGGAAAAATCCAGCTGCAACCGCTCCCGCCCCTTTGAGGACGTGGCCCCTGAACGGCGAATTACGGAATTTTGAATCTCATTCTTCAGCATCTCGGCTTTCACCTTTCCCATAGCAAAGATGGAATAAGCTCTGCTCTCATACAGCCCCATGCTTTGTTTGAGATTGTAGCGGAATACGGCAATAAACGCAATACTATATCTAAATAGTATAGAATAAGAGTACATTAAAGATTAAGCCGCTATAGAAAAAGATATGCGGAGGTGCCGATTATGGATTATACAGCGCATAATGAACAGGTTAAAGAGGTCTGGGAGAGCTATCATCATGGAACGCCGATTCGCACCCCAATGATCCTGGGAGTAAATATACGCTGCTTTTTTACCGACCCAAGCGCCAATACCGAAGGTATGGACTTTGAGCGCTACAGCAACGATCCGGCCATAATGTTCGATTATCAGTTACGTTTTCAGGAATGGCTCAAGCTGACCCTGCCTCAAGATGCCGAAATGGGCTATCCGCAGAAAGGCTGGAGCATTGGTGTGGATCTTCAGAACTATTACGAAGCAGCGTGGCTCGGTTGTGAGCTGCATTATCATAAAGGGCAGGTGCCCGACACAGAACCGATGTTGGACGGAGACAAAAAATACAGATTATTCGATAAGGGAATACCCGGGCCCTTTGACGGGCTTATGCAAAAGAACCTCCATTACTACGAGAGCTTTCAGAAAATAGCGGATGGCTATCTTTGGCGCGGCCTTCCGGTAAAGAATATTTCTCCCTCCGGGCTGGGAACCGACGGCCCGCTGACGGTGGCCACCAGCCTGCGTGGCTCTGAGCTGTACACCGATTTTTACGAGGACCCGGATTACGTCAAAGAATTGCTCAACCTGATTACAGAAGCTGTCATCATGCGTATCAAGGCCTGGCGTAGATACCTGGGCCGGCCAGAGAAGTCACCGGCTTTCGGGTTTGCCGATGACAGCATT
>JAQUEL010000026.1 GCA_028685295.1 bacterium | reverse complement strand
ATCTACTGTCTCTCCGCTGCACGGCTCTATCATCAGTTGGGTCTGCATGTCTGACGAGCCACTGTTCCTTGCTAATATCACGGCAGGATATTATACTTTTATAACGTTTGATAATGAAAGTAGTGTAAGCATAATGGAAAAAACCAACAAAGGTATGAGATTGCATATAGCTATTTTCGGGCGCCGGAACGTAGGCAAGTCCTCCGTGCTCAACGCCCTGACCGGGCAGAGCGTGTCCATAGTCTCCGCTCAGGCCGGGACCACCACCGATCCGGTGGAGAAGGCCATGGAGATGCTGCCGCTGGGGCCGGTGCTCTTTATCGATACCGCTGGCATCGACGATGTGGGCGATCTAGGCCGCCTGCGCATCAAGAAGACCATGTCCGTGTTCGAGCGGGCCGATCTGGCCCTGCTGGTTATCGAAGGCCGTGAATGGGGCAGCTACGAAGAGGAGCTTTACGGCGAACTGAAGCAACGGGCCGTGCCGTCCGTCATCGTCATCAATAAGGTGGATGAGATTGAACCTGAAGCGGGCGTGCTGGAAGCGATCCGGGCCAAAGGAGAGGAGCCGGTGCTGGTTTCTGCCCTCACCGGGCAGGGCATCGACGAATTGCGGCAGCGTATCATCAAGGCTGCTCCGGAAGAGGCCGTCAATCTGCCCTCCATTATGGGCGATCTGCTGCCGCCGGGAGAGCTGGCCGTGCTGGTGGTGCCCATCGATCTGGAAGCGCCCAAGGGCCGTCTCATTCTGCCGCAGGTGCAGGCTATCCGGGATGCCCTGGACAGCGACGCCTACGTCATGGTGGTCAAGGAACGCGAGCTGCGCTCCGCCCTGGACCGCCTCAAGACGCCGCCCGCCCTGGTGGTGACGGATTCGCAGGCCTTCCTCAAAGTAGCGGCCGATACCCCGCCGGAAGTGCCCATGACCTCGTTTTCCATCCTCTTTGCCCGCTTCAAGGGCGATCTGGCCGAGATGGTGCGCGGGGCTATGACCATAGACAAACTGCATCCCGGCGACAGAGTGCTGGTCTGCGAGGCCTGCACGCATCATCCCATCGGCGACGACATCGGCCGGGTGAAGATACCGCGCTGGCTGACGCAGTACGTGGGCGGCAAGCTGCACTTCGACCACTTCCAGGGGCAGGACTTCCCGGAGAATATCCGCGACTACAAGCTGATCATCCATTGCGGCGCCTGCATGTGGAACCGGAGGGCCATGCTCAGCCGCATCATCCGCGCCAGGCAGTGCGGCGTGCCCATCACCAACTACGGCCTGACCATCGCCTACTCGCTGGGCATCTTCGAGCGCGCCCTGCAGCCGTTCCCGCAGGCGCTGGAGGTATACCGGGAGGAGCGAAATATAAGGCTCCATTAAATTGACGTGGTTTAATAATGCTGTATAATATACAGCAGAGGTGATTCGTATGAAACGGTCTCAGGTTTATCTGTCGGATACTCAATGGCAAACATTGATTATAATCAGTAAGCAACGCAAGCAGTCAGTTGCCGAGTTGGTAAGACATGCTATAGATCAGACGTATATAAAAGAAGAGGCTGTGGATTTTGAGCTTGCTTTAAAAAAAGGCATGGGCATCTGGAAAGACCGGTCGGATATAAAGGATGACTATGTAAGGAATTTGAGAGAGGATGCGAGGATAGAGAGAGTTCATGCAAGACGTTCTTATTGATTCTGACGTAGTCATTGAGTGGCTCAGAGGTAATCAAAAAATCGTCGATCGTCTTTTAGAGCTTAAGCGTTCCGGAAAACTGATCTTTTATTCCCCGGTAACTAAAGCGGAGATTTTTCATGGGCTTCGTCCGGATGAGGAGAAAATAACTGCTGATTTTTTTCAGGCCTGCAGTCCCATTCCGATAGACGATGAGATCGGGGAAAAAGCAGGTCGGTATCTCGCTCAATATCATAAGAGCCATTCTCTGGCTCTCGGTGATGCTCTTATTGCCGCTACCTGCTGCCAGCACAAATTAACGCTCTTTTCATTGAACAGGAAGCACTATCCTATGTCGGATATACGGAAACTGCTGTAAGAGATATCTTCGAGGCCTGTTTTGTTTTGACGGTAAGAGGGGCATTACGGGAGATAAATAAGATGTCAGCAAGACTTCAGAAAGGCAGGCATTGTTATGGCTACGACAAGTGGGCTTCAAAAAGATCAAGCCATAGGCATTATGGTAAAGCGCATAGTTGAGCAGTTCAAGCCTGAGAGAATTATTCTTTTCGGTTCCCAGGCTCGTGGAACGGCTGGTCCGGACAGTGATATCGATCTGCTTGTTGTATTCCATAGCTGCATCAATCGTAAGTCTGCAACAGTTTCCATACTTAAATCCCTTGCCGATTTACCAGTCAGTAAGGATATCGTTGTTACTACCTCTGAAGAACTTGAAACGCGTGGCAAGCTGAAGAGTACGGTTCTACATCCGGCTTTGCATGATACTCTATGCCGGATGAATTGATACTTAAAGAGACTACTCTGCCTTGAATTCCCCATTGCAGGATAGCCCCCATATACACTAGAATATAGTAGTAATAAGCACAGCCCTGTATCCGCAGTGGTAAGTCAGCAATCGAGGTGGCGTTAATGTTAGGCAATTTTGGGCTCAATATAGGTATAGACCTGGGAACGACCAACGCTCTGGTTTATGTCAAGGGCAAAGGTATAGTCTTGCGTGAGCCGTCTGTGGTTGCCGTCAACAAGGAAACCAAGCGTATAATGGCTGTAGGTACGGAAGCCAGGCAGATGTTGGGAAAGACTCCCGACAGCATTATAGCCGTCAGGCCGCTGCAGAACGGCGTTATTGCCAATTACTCCATTACCGAGAGCATGTTGCAATACTTCATCGCTAAAGTTTGCGGTACAAGCCGCTTTTTCAAACCGAAAATAGTGATCTGTGTTCCTTCCGGGGCTACCGGTGTGGAACGCCGGGCTGTTTTGGATGCTACCTTGCATGCCGGGGCCAAGCAGGCCTTTCTGATAGAAGAATCGATGGCTGCGGCCATCGGGGCCGGGTTGCCGGTATGCGAGGCCCTGGGCCATATGGTGGTGGATATTGGTGGAGGCACTACGGATATTGCAGTTATCTCTCTGGGCGGCGTGGTGGTCAGTTCATCTGTGCGGGTTGGCGGTGATAGAATGGAAGAAGCACTGATCAAGCACGTCAAGAAGGAGTATAATGTGGTAATCGGCGAGCCGACTGCTGAGGAGATTAAAATGCGAGTGGGCTCCGTTTATTCTGTAGGCGAATCCCGGCGCATGGAAATAAGGGGACGCGACGGTGTAACCGGTCTGCCTTGTACTATCCCGGTTAGCGAAGAAGATGTACGCGAGGCGCTTCAGGAGACGGTTCTCAATATAGCTAAGCAGGTCAAAGCGGTGCTGGAGCGTACGCCGCCGGAACTGGCGGCTGATATTATTGAGACGGGATTGATGCTGACCGGAGGCGGTGCTCTGTTGCGTGGTCTTAATCTAATTTTACAGGAGGCTACGCACATCAGGGTGACGGTGGCGGATGATCCGCTCAGTTGTGTGGCTATAGGTACCGGTCGGGCTTTAGATGAGATAGATATTTTATCCAGGAGCATGGCAACCATAAGGAAGAGTGCTGTTAAATGAAGCTACGCCAGTTTAAAGTTATCAGCTTGTTGATACCATTGCTTGCTCTGATTTCCGGTATGGCGCTGGCCGATCAAGCATCCTTACCCGGATTACTGGGATGCCGCGGCAGGGCAACCGGTGATATTTATCGCCTGGTGATAGATCTCTCCGCTCCCGTTAAGGATTATAAGCTAGAGCTTTCCGGACGTAATCTAAAAGTTTCTTTATCCGGTTTTACTATTAGTAATAGCGATAATCTGCCGGTACCGGCAGCGGGATTTATCCGGTCAATCAAGGCTGAGCAGGTTGCAGGGGGGGTGGAGCTACAGGCGGAGCTGGCATATCGGGCGCCTGTCAGGGCTTATAAGCTGCCTTCTGCAGCTTCTTATCCCAACCGGTTGGTATTAGATATCAGCCGTATCTATGAAGAGCGCCAGGAGCGTACGGTTGCGGGGTTGAAGGCGGTTGGCATATACCGAGGTACTGCGGCGGGTCCTGTTGTGGCTCATGTGGTCATAATACCTCCGGGCAACGGTTATCGGCTACAGCCGATCAGGGCACAGAGATTGGAAACCGTCAGCGCCATGGCTAAGCGTAATGGCGCCATAGCTGCCGTGAACGGCGGATATTTCGATCGTAACGGTTGTCCGCTGGGTGCTCTGGTCATAGAGGGAAGCTGGGAAGGCTATCCTTTATTAAAGCGCAGCGCACTCTATATCGACAAGTCAGGGGTGATCAGTCTTGGTCTGGAGCCGGCTATGTCTGCCTCTTTTTCTCTTGATTCTCAAGCCGGCAATCTTCTCTGGCACTGCCTGGGTGCCGGCCCCAGATTGGTTGAAAAAGGGCGAATCAGGATCGCTGCTCGCGAGGAGGCCTTTAAGGATGATATTGCTGTGGGCAGGGCACCTCGCACCGGCCTGGGCCTGGCTGCCGATGGCACGCTATTTTTAGTTGCCGTCGACGGGCGCCAACCGAGCCTTAGCATTGGTATGACGCTGGAAGAACTGGCGGTACTGCTGTTGAAGCAGGGTGCATATGATGCGCTCAATTTAGATGGCGGCGGCTCAAGCTCTCTTTACCTGGAGGGCAAGCTCTTAAACAACCCGTCCGATGGCAGGGAAAGACCGGTGGCTTCGGCACTGGCGGTCTTTGCAGGGCAGAGTGAGAGTGCATCAGCGGCTCAGGAAGATAAAGGGTAAGGCTGCAGAAGAATCAACAGCGGTTGTCTGAATAAATAAGGAGTATGAAGTGGGCATTTTCTGGTCTTTTCTGAGCGCTTTTCTTTGGGGCACTACCTTTGTCTGCGCTCGTTTTCTGCTTGGGAATGATTATATCGATCCGATGACCCTGTCTTTTATCAGATTCTCTTTGGGAGGGCTTCTTTTGCTAGGTTACGGGTTGCTATATTACCGCAAAGAGGTTCTGGCTGTGCTTCCTGCACTACGCTCTATTTATATCTTCCGCCTGGCGCTTGCAGCCTTGCTGGGCATTGTAGGGATGAGCGTCCTGCTTTTCTATGGGCAGAAGACAACCACGGCGATAAACAGTTCCTTTATCATGCAGCTGAATCCTCTGCTTATCCTGATTCTGGGGATATTTGTGGGAGAGAGTATTACCTGGCGAAAGTCGGCCGGCATGGCGATAAGCCTTGTCGGCATAATTATGCTTTTAAATATGCTAGGGAATGACGGGTTTAATCTTTCGCTTACCAATTTAAGCGGCAATCTAATGATTTTGGGGAGTGCTGTCTGCTGGGCCGTATACTCGGTTATCAGCAAGGGAATAGTGGAGAGATGGGGTGGATATGCTGCCACCACCTGGATAATGCTGTTGGGTGCTGTAGAGTTGGGACTGATATATACTTTTCTGCCGATCAAGCATATCCTGCCACAAAATGTGAGCGTTTGGTCTTATATACTATACCTGGCTGTTTTTCCTACCGCGGTGGCATTCTTTGCCTGGTATGAGGGCATGCGGCTGTTAAAGCTGTCACTACTGAATATTATGCAGTATCTTTCGCCGGTGTTTACTGTTTTGCTGGCCTGGCTCTGGCTGGGAGAAAGATTGACCTGGTTGCAAGCGGGCGGTATTGGGCTTATCGCTATGGGTATAGCATTAACGTTTGCTTCGGGAAACGATGGCCAGCAGGCACGAGCAAACCCGAGCAAACCATGATTATAATAGAAACCTTCGTCTCTAAATTCCTCCCATTGCAGGATAGGCCCCATATACACTAGAATATAATAATAGTATGATTAAGGTGCCCCTTTGTCGTTGTAGTGATAACTCTTAACAGCATAAAGATGGCGTTAGGTAGTTGCTTATGGGGGCAGCCTGGGTACAGGCTGGTAAAAAGAGGGCATTACGGTCTGTGCCGGGAATGGAGGTAACGGATGAAATCATCCGCCGCCATGGGTTTTTTTGAGCATATAGGGCGCTCAGCGGAGCGCTATCTGTCGACCATGGGTGCAGCTTTTTTGCTGCTGGCCCAGGCCATGTATCAGGGATTTACCGGCAGACAGAACTATAAGGAGATCATCAATCAGATGTCGCTGATAGGTTACAACTCCATGCCCATAGTGCTGGTAACGGTTGCCTTCAGCGCTATGGTTCTGGCTTATCACACTGCTACTCAGTTTGTGCGCTTTGGCGCCAGTTCTTATGTGGGTGGCATGGTGGCTGTTTCTGTGGCCAGGGAGATAGCGCCTGTACTAACGGCAGTGGTAGTGGTAGCCCGAGTAGGTTCATCCATAGCGGCGGAGATAGGTTCCATGCAGGTAACAGAGCAGATAGACGCTTTGCGTTCGCTGGCAGTCAGTCCGGTGAAGTATCTGGTGACTCCCAGGTTGCTGGCCTGCCTGACCATGCTGCCGGTGCTGACGGTTTTTGCCGGATTGATGGGCGTGGCGGGAGGCTATTTAGTAGCCGTTTTTTCGGCCGGAGTTAATCCGACGGTTTATAAAAGCTCTATGCTCTCTTTCCTGACAGTTCGGGATATTTGGGGAGGATTGATCAAGGCGGTGGTTTTCGGTGGTCTGATAGCGGTTATAAGCTGCCAAAAGGGTCTTAATACCCGAGGTGGTGCCGCCGGTGTCGGTCGGACTATAACTTCGGCAGTGGTGGCGTCCATCATCTGGATATATATAGTCAACTATTTTCTATCTGTTTTGCTCTTTCCCGGCGGGCAGGTGCAGTTATGATCAGGCTAGAGGGAGTAAGCAAGGATTTCGGTGCTCGGAGGGTGCTGAGCGATATAACCATGACGGTGGAGCGTGGAGAGGTAGTTTCCATTATCGGGCTCAGCGGTTGCGGCAAGAGTACCTTGCTGCGACATATAATAGGCTTGCTGCGTCCCACCTCCGGGCATATCTGTATTGAAGATGAGGATATTACCCTTTTGGAAGAGACAGCGCTGAATCGGGTGCGTCGTAGGATGGGCATGGTGTTTCAGTACGGAGCGCTGTTCGATTCCATGACTGTAGGCGACAACGTAGCTTTCCCGCTACGGCAGCATGCCTTACTGACGCGGCAGGAAACAGCGCTTAAGGTAGCGGAGAAGCTGGGGCTGGTAGGGCTTGAAGGAACGGAACCTCTTTATCCATCGGAGCTTTCCGGTGGTATGCAGAAGCGGGTTGCTCTGGCCAGAGCTCTGGCCCTGGAGCCGGAGATATTGCTCTTTGACGAGCCGACAACGGGGCTGGATCCGGTCACTACCAGCACCATCGAGGAGAAGATAGCTGCTCTGCAGCAACGACTTCATCCGACCATGGTCATAGTGACACATCACATGCCGACAGTTTATGCTCTTTCCGATAGGATTGTTATGCTGCATGAAGGCAGGGTTAGGGCTAAAGGCATGGTGGATGAAATCAGAAATTCAGAGGATCCGGTAGTACAACAATTTCTTCAGGGCCGGGCGGAAGGACCTATCAAGCTCGGTCTGGGAGGTTGATTTAGCTATGAGTTCAGAAGCAAAAGTTGGAATTATAACTATAGTGGCCTTTCTTCTCCTTTTTGGTGTGCTCTATCGTATAGGAGGGTACGGTCTGGAGAAGAAAGGCTATGAATTTGCCGTCCTCTACGATTATGGTGCCGGCATTCAAAAGGGTGCCCCGGTACGTCTGGCCGGTGTGGATGTGGGACGGGTAACTGAGGTGACCATATCGGATTCCCAAAAAGCAAAGGTGGGTATCTGGGTAAATTCCGATGTAAAGCTTTACAATGATTATCTTTATAATATAAGTTCGGGCGTTTTGATTGCCGACAAGTTTATCGATATTATACCCGATACTAGAAATGGGGTCCCGGTCAGGCCGGGAGATGTGATCGACGGAGTGTCGCCGGTACGTGTCGATCAGCTGCTGGCACATACCGATGAGATTATGAAACGGGCTTCGGTCGCCCTGGAAGCTATCAACGGTCTGATAGATGATCCGGTGCTGCAGCGTGATTTCAAAGCATCCGTAAGCAGCCTTCGACTGACTGCCGAGAGAACTGCGGCGGCAGCCGAAGTGCTGAATGCCATGTTGGCATCCAACCGGTCCGATGTCGGCAGTATGGTGGATAATTTGAGCATCATGTCTGCTAATCTACGTGACGCCTCGAGTGCTGTACTGGAGGTGGCACAGGACAAGGCTCTTGCCAATGATACCAGGCAAGCTGTGAAGAACATCAAAACGGCCGGTGAGAAAGCCGGGATCGTTATGGACAACATTAACGCTATTGTGGGTGACGAGGCTTTCCGATCCGACTTTAAAGATGTTGTCAGGGAGGCAAAGAAGACGGCAGATTCTATCAATTTAACTATGGATCTGGTTAAGAAGATCTCTAATACCAGAGCAGAACCCTATTTCGATCTGAGCTATATCGGGCGTGAGCAGCGCTTCAGGGGTGATGTCAATCTGTTGTTGCGTCCGCCCGGAGATAGGTTCTACCTGTTAGGCCTGGCTGATGTTAATGAGAGAAGCAAGCTTAATCTACAGGTAGGACGTCAACTCAACCCTCGGCAGATATTACGGGTCGGCGTCATAGAATCCAGCATAGGTACGGCGTTGGATATACTTCCCGGCAGCCGCTTTAAACTGAGCACCGAGCTGTATAATATTTCGGACCCGCAGCTCAATCTGCTGGGATATTACAAGGTAGGCAATAAATGGGATTTGCATGTCGGCGTCAGGAATATCTTGAATGACCCCGAAAGTGCAATCGGCGTCAGATTTACGCCATAGAAATGGTATAGCCTGGAGATGCGCACTAAAAATCGAATAATTATTACGTAGGGACGAAGAGGGGAGTCTAAAGGTATGAAAGTAGTACTTACCCAGGATGTCAGGAAAGTGGGCCGCAAAGGCGACATAGTCGATGTTTCCGATGGCTATGGCCGCAATTATCTTATCGGGCGCGGCTTAGCTATTCCGGCTACCAGGGAGAATATCAACCAGGCGGAGCAGAGCGCCAGGGCTGAGAGCAATCGTATAGCTCGTGAGAAGGATGAAGCCCGGGAGCTTGCAGCCAGGCTTGACGGCAAGACGATAATCTGTCGAGTTAAGGCAGGAGAGAAAGGTAAGCTTTATGGCTCCGTATCCACCAGGGAAGTGGCCGATGCCGTAAAGCAGAGTACCGGCCTTGATATCGATCGTCATAATTTTGATATCAAGGAGCAGATAAGAACGCTGGGAACGTATGAAATCATTGTTCGCCTTTACGCCGGTATTACGGCTACGATAAAGGTTGAGGTGGTTGCCGAAGATGTTTAGCTGCTTAGGAGTTTAGCTAAAAAGCTATAGTGCTGGAAAGAGGAGATAGAGTGAGTCAGGACAGAGTAATTGAACGCGTGCCGCCGCAGAGCCTGGAGGCAGAACAATCGACGCTGGGATCTATGCTCATAGATCGCGATGCCGTAGCCAAAGCTATGGAATATGTGACGGCTGATGATTTTTATCGTGAGGCGCACAGGCTGATATTCACTGGTATCTGCAACTTGTTCGAAAGGGGAGAGCCTGTCGATATCATCACCCTGACTGAGGAGCTGAGAGGCAGGGGGCAGCTGGATAACGCCGGCGGCGTGGCTTATCTGACCACGCTGATGAATATTGTGCCTACTTCGGCCAATATTGAATACTACGCTCGGATAGTAGGACGCAAATCTGTGCTGAGACATCTGATAAGCGCAGCTACTAAAATAGTGGCCATGGGTTATGAGGATGTGGAAGACCCTGATCCGATAGTGGATACGGCCGAACAGCTGATTTTCAATGTGGGCCAGCGCCGGCACGTCCAGAATTTCTATCCCATCAAGGATATTATTCGTGATTCTTTTGATCAGATAGATAAGCAGTATCATGAAAAGGGTGCTTCCGGCGGAGTGCCTACCGGTTTTTCTGAGCTTGACAGGATGACTTCCGGTTTCCACCCTTCGGATTTGATAATTATTGCTGCCAGGCCGGCTATGGGCAAGACCAGCTTTGCGTTGAATATAGCTTGCAATGTGGCCAGAGACTCCAAGCAGCCGGTGGCCGTCTTCAGCTTGGAGATGAGCAAGGAGCAGCTTGTGCACCGGCTGCTCTGTTCAGAAGCTATGGTGGATTCATATCGTTTGCGTACAGGCTATCTAAGTGACGACGATTGGCCCAAGCTGGCCAGGGCCATAGGACGTTTATCTGAAATGCCGATATATATCGACGATACTTCGGCAATCTCTGTGCTGGAGATGCGGGCCAAGGCTCGTCGGTTGAAGGCTGAACAGGGGCTGGGCATGATCGTCATAGACTTTTTGCAACTGGCCAGGGGAAATCAACGCACTGATAACCGGGTTCAAGAAATATCCGAGATAGTCAGGTCTCTCAAAAGTCTGGCTCGTGAGCTCAATATACCCGTTGTGGCCTTGTCTCAGCTCAGCCGGGCGGTGGAGAAGCGAGATGAAAAGACGCCTATGCTTAGTGATCTAAGGGAGTCCGGTGAGCTGGAACAGACTGCTGATCTTGTTCTCTTTATCTATAGAGAGGATTATTACAATAGAGAGGATGAGCCTACCAATATAGCCCGGATAACTCTGGCAAAACATCGGCACGGTCCTGTAGGTGAGCTCAATCTCTGTTTCCGGGCTGAATATACGAAATTTGAAAATCTTGAAGAGCATATGGAGGAACCCAATGCGTTTGACAGTTATTAGAGGCGGAGATTCTCCTGAACGGGAAGTGTCGTTATGTACGGGGACGGCTGTAGCTAAGGGTTTGCGTGAGCTAGGGTATGAAGTTACCGAATGTGATATAGATGCGCTGATCTCAGGGGCTTTGCAGCAGGCAGCTCCTGATCTGGTTTTCAATGCTCTGCACGGCGGTAAGGGCGAGAACGGCATCGTCCAGGGCGCTCTTGAAATTATGGGCATCCCGTATACCGGGTCAGGGGTTTGCGCCAGTGCTATGGCCATGGATAAGATCGTTTCTAAACGACTATTTCAGGCTGCCGGATTGGAAACCCCGAAATGGTGTGCTCTAACAAAATTCCGTCATGAACGCATTGCCGATTTCTACTCTGACCTGGAATCCTGGCCCGTGGTGGTCAAGCCGGCGGGGCTGGGATCGACCATAGGCATAAGCATAGCGGAAGATGAAAGGGCACTGGAAGCGGCACTCGATCAAGCATTTGAGCTGGATGATGCTGTCTTGCTGGAGCAGCATGTCAGTGGGCGTGAGGTGACGGTGGCTGTGCTGGACGGTACTTCTCCCGAAGCACTGCCGGTGGTGGAAGTGGTGCCGAATAAAGGATTTTACGATTATCAGGCAAAATATACCAAGGGGGCCACGAAATACATAGTTCCGGCCGAATTATCTGAAGATACGAAGAGCGCACTGGCACAGGCAGCGATTAAGGCTTTTGAGGTTATCGGATGCCGGGATATAGCTAGAGCGGATTTTATTATATCTGAGGATAAAATATGGTTGCTGGAGATTAATACCTTGCCGGGCATGACGGAAACAAGTCTTGTCCCCAAGGCCGCCGCCGCCGCCGGCATCTCGTTCAACGAATTGCTGGAAAGGATTGTTGACAGCGCAAGGCTAAGAGGAAAGGGGCCAGGTATTCCAGGTCTTCGAAGGGACTCCTGAAGGAGCGAAGATTACGAAGTTAGGCGGATGCCTTAGCGTTTGGCAAAAGAACTTAACATCAGGACCTGTCGACAGGCTCCGGTGCGGTTAGAGGAGATAGTAAGCGTATGAAGCGGAGGGGAAAGAGAGGGCGGTCTGCCGCCGGGAGGCGTTTCAAGAACCTTTTATTGGTTTGTGCCGCCTACGCTGTTCTATTTTTGATTATGACGTCGCCGCTTTTTGATCTGCGTTTGGTAGAGATACAGGGCAACCATCAGATTTCTCGTACGGAGATACTGCATTTGAGCGGTATCAATTTTCGCAATAACATCTTCTCGCTGCCGCTTAGAGATATCGCCTTTCGTATAAAGTCGCATCCTAGAGTAAAGACTGTAAAGGTGTGGCGGCGTCTACCTTCAATGCTGGTTATAAAAGTGGAAGAACGGCGCCCGGTAGCCCTATTGTTAAAAGAGGATGTTTTTTATCAGATCGATGCCGAAGGCTATGCTGTCGGTAAAGGCGTATTGCAGGATGCTGAACATTTTCCTCTTATAGCTCTACCGAATTTGAAACGGATAGCTATAGGATATCGTATCAAGGCAAAGCATCTTGACAGTATGCTCTATACTCTCGTGGCCGCCTATAGTTATTTGGTCGATATGCCCAGGAAGATTGATGTTGATAAAAAGGGGTATTTATGTTTATATATTAAAGAAGGCAGGATTTTGCTGGGGAATTTCGATAGTCAGGAAGTTATGAACCGGCGTTTGCGTCTGGCCTCAGAGATCCACAAGTCGGTCAAAGAGCAGGGACGCAGCGTAGAATATATAGATGTACGTTTCGGCAATAATCCGGTGGTCAAGTACGGCGATTAATGGTTGTTTTATAGCCTGTAGGTTATGAACGGCATGAGCCTGGCGCCGATGTAATAACTAACGAATGAGGATGAACTCGATTGAAGCTGCTGGAGTGGCAGATCTCGGTCTCGCTGGTTTGTGCTGTTCTGGGGGCATTACTGGCCATACAGATCAGGACACAGAGCGCCATACATAATATTGTTCCTACCAGAAGAGTGGAAGAGATGGCCATGATGCTTAAAGATCTGGAGGACGAAAAGAAGGCACTGATCAAAGAGAACGTTGATCTGAAAGATAAATTAGAGGATGCCGCCAGAGGCAGGAATCTTTTCAAGAACATCTCGGAGGAGATACGGAACATCAAGATAAAGTCCGGATTTGCCGCTGTCAAAGGTCCGGGGATTGTTATTCGTCTTGATGATTCCGCTGTCAAGCCGGAGCCTGGAGAGGATCCCAATCTCTTCCTCATACATGAGGAAGACCTGTTGAAAATATCCAACGAGCTCTTTGCTGCCGGGGCCGAGGCCGTATCTATAAACGACCAGAGGATGATTGCTACTACCGGTATAGACTGCGCCGGTACGACCATTCTGGTGAATAATAAAAAACTGATTCCGCCTTATGTAATAAAAGCCATCGGCGATGAAAAAATACTTGAAAGCTCGCTATTGATGAGAGGCAAGATACTGGAAACCCTTAAGTCCTGGAGTATACGGGTCAGGGTGGCCAAATCGGCCGAAGTGCTTATTCCGCCCTATAGGGGAACTGTGGCCGGTAAGTTTGCTGTTCCGGTGCCGGCTAAGGAGGATATGAAGTAATGTGGCTCCCCATACTCTCTTTTATTATTACTTTCGGTTTGTTTTTCTATAAATTTCAGGTAACTGTTCCTTTGCAGTATGCTACTTACATGGGTGTAGCCCTGCTGGCTGGGTTGGATTCCGTGCTGGGCGGGTTAAGATCGGTTTCCGAGCACCGTTTCAAGAGCTCTATCTTCGTTTCCGGTTTCTTTGCCAATGCTTTACTGGCGGCAGCTCTGGCATATTTGGGAGATCAATACGGTATCCCGCTTTATATGGCTGCTGTTTTTGCCTTTGGAGTGCGCATCTTCCAGAATCTGGCTAGTTTACGGCGTTTCATACTGGAAAGCCTGTCAAAGCGTGACACCGGCGTTCTTGATAGCCTGGCACCTAGAGCGGATGCGGAATTTACTGCAAAGCAGGAATAGACGATATTAATGCAGTATATGTAATAAAAGTAGGGGGGGAGGTGAACCGTTGAAAATCACCGACAGGGTTGTTGGCCTGGATGTAGGCACAACAAAGATTTGTTTTATTGTAGCTCAGGTTGAAGATAACGGCTCCTTAAGTATCATAGGTCTTGGCTCGGCGCCATCCGATGGTATGGTAAAGGGTATGGTGAATGATATCGATAAGGCTGCCGTTGCTATATCGGCTGCAAGGGCTAAAGCTGAGGCCATGTGCGGCTTTAAGATCGATTCTGCGGTAGTAGGTCTTACGGGCAATCATATTATTTCCAGAAATAATCGTGGTATGGTGGCTGTTACCGGTCAGGATAAGGAAATAACCGAGGATGACGTGGAAAGAGCGTTGACCAGCGCTCGGGCTGTAGACCTGACATCTGACATGGAGATACTGCATGCTATTCCGCGTAGTTATGTTATAGACGGGCAAGAGGGCGTACACGATCCGGTAGGTATGCATGGATCTCTTCTGGAGGTGGAAGCGCATGTAGTTACCGGTTCATCTGCAGCCATTCGCAACCTTATCAAGAGTGTGGAAAGGGCCGGCATAGCCATAGATGATATTGTGCTTGAGCCTATAGCTTCATGCGAAGCCGTATTGAATGAAGACGAACGTGAACTGGGGGTAATTCTGGCTGATATCGGCGGCGGAACTACAGATTTAGCTATTTTTATGGATGGAAGTATCTATTATAGTTCTGTGATACCCGTGGGTGGTAATCATGTGACGCATGATATAGCTGTGGGATTGAGTACGCCCGTTGGAGAAGCAGAAAGAATAAAATTGTCTCGCGGCAGGGTAGGCCGTGAAAATAGGGAAGAGGACGAGCATATACCGGTTGCCAGTATAAGTGGAGAATCTGATCGGCATTTACCATCGGGCATGTTAAGCGATATAATCGAGGCTAGAATAAGGGAGATGCTGGACCTTATAGGACGTGAAGTAGCCGGAGCCGGCTGCAGAGATATTTTACCCGGAGGGATTGTCTTTACCGGCGGTGGCTCTCAGATCAAAGGGTTGGTAGCTATGGCGGAGAGCTATCTCGGTGTGCCTGCTAGAACAGGGCGGCCTTACGGCCTCAATGGTCTGATAGATTTGGTTTCCAATCCTGTATACTCTACCGGAGTGGGGCTGGTATGCTATGGTGCTGGGCATGGGCTTACCGGAACGGTAGAGCGTGATGATAATCCGTTGCAATCATTCGTCACCTGGCTTCGTAACTGGCTTTCCGATATAATTCCTCGTTATCGTGAATCTTAGCGATATAGGATTTGTGCGGATTGGAGAATTCTGATGTCTGATGGCGAATATGGCACAGCGGATAATATGATTCAGCAGATACTCGATATCGAAACTCGAACAGAATATCCGGAGTTTGATACTGATATGAAGCATATACGGGAGGCACATACGATTGTACGATGTTTCCTCGGCAGTGAAGATTGTGAAAGGGGTGCTATAGTGAAGAACAATAACGGACAGTTTGCTAAAATCAAGGTGGTTGGTATCGGAGGCGCCGGCGGTAATGCCGTGGCCAGGATGATACAGGCCGGCCTGGGGAATGTGGAATTTGTCGTCATGAATACGGATGCTCAGGTCCTGGAGAAGATGCAGAGCGATGATAAGCTCCAGCTTGGCGCTACATTGACCAAAGGACTGGGTGCGGGGGCGGATCCCCAGGTGGGACGCAAAGCAGCTGAAGAGGATAAACAGGAGATTGCCAGAGTGCTGGAAGGTGCCGATATGGTCTTTATAACAGCCGGCTTGGGAGGAGGCACCGGTACCGGTGCCGCTCCGGTGGTGGCTGAAATTGCCAGAGAGATGGGTGCATTAACAGTAGGCGTAGTCACCAAGCCATTCGGTTTTGAAGGACGCCGCCGCATGAAAACTGCTGAGGAAGGCACGGCTGAGCTTAGAGAAAAAGTGGATTCACTGATTACCATTCCTAATGATAAGCTCTTGAGTGTAGTAGATCAGAAAACAACTATTCTGGAAGCTTTCAGAGTGGCTGATGATGTTCTTCGTCAGGGTGTACAGGGTATTTCCGATCTGATTACCGAAGCAGGTCTAATTAACCTGGACTTTGCCGATGTCAAGGCTGTTATGTCAAACTCAGGCTCTGCTCTGATGGGTATAGGCATCAGCGAGGGCGAGAACCGGGCGGCGGAAGCGGCACAGCATGCGATATCCAGTCCGCTTTTAGAAGAGAAGATAGATGGTGCCAAGGGGCTGGTCATCAATATTACGGGAGGACTCGATCTGCGGCTGCACGAAGTAAATGAGGCCGCCGGCATTATATCTGATGCTGCCGATAATGAGGCTAATATTATCTTTGGCGCCGTTATTGATCCCGAGCTGGAGGGTGAAGTAAGGGTCACCGTGCTGGCTACCGGTTTCGGCGGAAAGATGGACCGTAGATTTGCCGTGGATGATGCTCAGGCTAAAGTGCTTTCAGGTGATGATTTGGATATCCCTGCCTTTCTAAGGCAGAAATAATTATATAGCCGGTTACCCGGGTAGTGAAAATTCAGGAATCGGAAGAACAAGCTTCTATCTTCTGAATATCTGTTCGGTTGTTCCGATTCCTGTTCTCTGACTTCTTTAAGGATGATGCAGCTTGGATGTAGAAGTAAAGGTTTATCGAAGCAGACAGCGTAAAAAGACTGTAGCCGCAAGGTTTACCGGGACTAATGAGCTGATGGTCTATCTACCGGACGGCCTTACTCAGGATGAGGAACAGAAGTGGATAGAGCGGATGCTCAGCAAGGTAGAAGAGCGGGAACAAGGTAAAGGCGTTCGGAGCGAATTAGACTTTTTATTACATCGGACAAAGATGCTTAACAAGCGCTATTTTGACGGTGCCCTGAAATACGAATCGATTCGCTATGTAAGCAACCAGACTACCTGTGCCGGCAGCTGCAGTATCAGCACGAGACGGATACGCATCTCCGAGCGTATTGCCAGGATGCCGGTATGGGTTCTGGATTACGTTATTATACATGAGCTGTCGCATCTTCTTTATCCCGATCACTCTTCTGCCTTCTGGCAATGTGTCAACCGTTATCCTTTGACTGAAAGAGCCAGAGGGTACCTGATGGCTTGCAATATGGAGCCGGGTGGTGCGGCCTGAAGATGTTTTATATTTGATATTTAATGGTAATAACCCAGGTATAGTAACTGGGTTATTTATTTCACCGGCGTTATCATTGCCGACGAGATCAAATGCCGACAAGGTCAGAGGAGGTGGGTTTTATGCGAAGATATCCATTATTGATGATTTGTCTATTGTTGTTGATCGTTGCACCATCGGAAGCTGCCCGATTGATGGGAGGTGGCGGGCAGACTGCTCTTCCGCGTGGAACTGCTGTCAATGATGATCTCTATATCAGCGGAGGGGCAGTGCTTGTTGATGGCGTCGTTAATGGTGATTTGATAACGGCTGGCGGCACAGTCACCATCAACGGCCAGGTCATGCAGGATATAATTGTGGCCGGCGGTACGGTCATTATCAACGGCAATGTCGGTGATGATGTGAGAGTGGCCGGCGGTACAGTCAATATCAATTCCTCGATAGCTGGAGATCTGGTGGTGGCCGGCGGTAATGTCACTGTATCAGGAGCCGGCATAGGTGGAGATGTTCTAACCTGGGGCGGCAATGCTGACCTTAGCGCTCCGATCAGCGGTAGCGTAATGGGTAATCTGGGCAATCTGTCTATCTATAATAAAATCGGCGGCTCTGTCAATGTTAATACAGGTATGTTAAAGCTGGGGCCGGGAGCGGCTGTTGCCGGCAGCCTGACCTATACCAGTTCCAAACAGGCGAATATAAATCCTTTGGCCAAAGTTGCCGGACCGATCAAGCATAATAAGCCGTTACCGGCTGCGGGCAAGAAAGTGGAAAAAGGCGGCCCAGCCGGTTTCCTGTTCTTTCTTTTTTGGGGCATGTTATCGACAATAGCTACGGGATTGGTACTGATCTATCTGCTTACCGGTTTTACCGGAGGTGTTATCAATCTGACCTGGGGCAGATTCTGGCGAAACTTGGGAATAGGTTTCCTGGTGCTGGCGGTTACCCCGATAGCGGCGGTTATTCTGATGATGACGGTCATCGGCATCCCATTAGCGCTTATACTGCTGGCAAGCTGGCTTATTATGATCTATCTTGCCAGAGTGTCGGCAGCTATATTTATTGGATGGATGGTTCTTTATCTGCTGCGTGGGCGCCGTGAAACTCTCCTTGTCTGGGGACTCCTGCTGGGGGCATTGCTCTGCACTCTTATCGGGCTTATACCGGTACTGGGCTGGATATTCCTCTTCGGTATAATGCTGGCCGCACTGGGTGCGATAGTCTCATACGCTTTCGGTTCCTGGTGGGGAAAATACGGCAGGGAACGTCGTGAAAAGGTAGAGGCGCCTTAATGGTTCTTTCCGGATAGCATGTAGATGCCGTACTGCGCCATAAGATTAGGATGAAACCGGATGACACGTCCGTTACAGGGACCTGAAAAAATGATGGGTATCTCTTTTAGAATAGTAATACCGGCCTCGGCGCAAAAATTATGAAAATCACGGATGGTCAATACGCGGATGTTGGGCGTGTTGAACCACTCATAGGGCAGTGATGTTGTTTTGGGCGCCCTGCCCTGCAGTAGAAGATGGAGACGTACGCTCCAATGGCCGAAATTGGGAAAGCTGACGATAGCTCGTTTGCCCACCCGAAGCATTTCATCCATCATCATGCGAGGATTTTTGACCATTTGCAGGGTCTGGCTGAGGATAACGAGATCGAAAGAATTATCAGCGTAATCAGCCAGGCCCTCGTTAATATCACCATGATAAACGGATAGGCCGCCGGCAATACTGCTTCTGACCGCTTCCTCGGATATTTCCACTCCGCGAGCAATAACCTTCTTATGCTCTGTCAGCCAGAGCAGCAGCTCTCCCTGGCCGCAACCCAGATCGAGAACATGATTGCCGTTCTCTACCAGTGAGGCTATAAGCTGAAGGTCATAGCGCATATTCTTCATAGCGATTCTATTATTTGTCAGAGTTACGGAACTCATGAAAACGCCCCCTTATAAGTTGAATCCAGGAACCCGGACACCAGGGGCGACAGCTGCTCCACTTCTAACAGAAAGGCATCATGCCCATAAGAGGAGGCTATTTCACAGAAGGATACGTCTACATCATTCTTGCGCAAAGCGCTGGCTATGTCCTTAGACTGATAGGTTGGAAAAAGCCAATCAGAGCTGAAAGAGACCACCAGGAACCTGGCCTTGACGCCCTCCAGTGCTTTTTTCAGCGATCCCTTCTCCGCAGAGAGATCAAAATAGTCCATGGCTCTGGTTATATAGAGATAGGAATTAGCGTCAAAGCGCTTGATAAAGCTCTCTCCCTGATGGTGCAGGTAGCTCTCTACCTGGAAATCGGTGATGAAATCATAGCTGTAATTATCTCTATTTTGCAGGCGCCGCCCGAATTTTTTATGCATGGACTCATCGCTCAAATAGGTAATATGCGCTATCATCCTGGCTAAAGCAAGACCATCAGTCGGTTGCTTTTTATCATAGTAATCTCCTCCGTGCCAGTTGGGATCAGATACGATAGCCTGTCGTCCAACCTCATTAAAGGCGATGCTTTGGGCAGACAGCCTGGCAGTAGTAGCCAGAGGAATGGCCGCCCGTATACTGTCAGGATAGCATATGGCCCATTCCAATACCTGCATGCCCCCCATAGATCCTCCCGCCACGGCCAGCAGTTTTTCTATGCCCAGGTGATCTATAAGGCGTTTCTGCGCCCTAACCATATCGCGTATGGTAATCATGGGAAAGGAGGTGCCGTAAGGCTTACCTGTTGCCGGATTGGCAGAAGCCGGACCGGTTGATCCTTTACATCCGCCTATGATGTTGGAGCAGATGACAAAGTACTTATTCGTATCAAAGGCTTTGCCGGGACCTATGGTATTATCCCACCAGCCGGGCTTGCGGTCGTCAGGATGGTGTCTGCCGGCAGCATGCGCATCACCGGAGAGAGCATGCAATATCAAGATCGCATTGCTTTTCTTATCATCAAGGCATCCATATGTCTCATAAGCCAGGGTTACGGGAGCGAGACTGCGTCCACAATCAAGAAGCAGTTCATCGCCCGGTTTATCTGCAAAAGTATAGTATTTAGGTTTCGAAATCATGTACAAAAGTTTACCAGAACTCTTACACTTTTGCTAGAGCTTGATCAATATCCGCTATAATATCTTCTACAGCTTCTATGCCTACGCAAAGACGGATATAGTCGTCGCTAACGCCGCCGGCCAGCCGCTCCTTTGGAGAGAGCTGCTGGTGGGTGGTGGAGGCCGGATGAATTACCAGGCTTTTAGCATCGCCGATATTAGCTAGATGCGAGAGCAGGCGGACGTTGTCTATAAAAGTTCGTCCGGCTTTCAAACCGCCTTTGATGCCGAATCCCAGCATAGCGCCGAAGCCGCCGCGGAAATATTTCAGTGCCAGTTTATGGCCGGGATGGTTCTCCAGGCCGGGATAGTTAACCCAGCCGACCCTGGGATGGTTCTGAAGATACTCGGCCAATTTCATGGCGTTGGCGCAGTGTCGCTCCATCCTCAAATGGAGTGTTTCCAGGCCCTGCAGGAATAGCCAGGCATTGAAAGGGCTTACGGCCGGACCGAGATCCCGCAGCAATTGGACACGCGCTTTCACGATGTAGGCCGCTGTGCCATAGCTTTCGGTATAACTGACACCGTGATAGCTGGGATCAGGCTCCGTCAGGCCGGGAAAGGGGCCTTTGTTCCAGTCAAAACGTCCGGAATCCACAATAGCGCCGCCGATGGAGGTGCCATGCCCTCCGATATATTTGGTGGTGGAATGAACCACGATATCCGCTCCGTGTTCTATGGGACGCACCAGGTAGGGGGTAGCTACGGTGTTATCCACCATGAACGGCAGGCCGGCCTTATGCGCTACAGAGGCCACCGCTTCCAGATCTATGATATCCAGCTTGGGATTAGGCAGCGTTTCGGCATAAATCAGCCTGGTGCGGGGCGTTATGGCCTGCCGAAAGTTTTCAGGATCGCTGCCGTCCACAAAGATCGTTTTGATGCCTAGCTTGGGTAGAGTAGTGGAGAACAGGTTGTAAGTACCTCCATAGAGGCTGGCTGAGGAGACCACTTCGTCGCCGGAGCCGACCAGATTGAGCACAGCCAGCGTTATGGCTGCCTGTCCTGAAGCCACGGCCAAAGCTCCGATGCCGTCTTCCAGCATAGCCAGACGCTTTTCGAAGACCGCTGTGGTTGGATTGCCCATCCGGGTGTAAATGTTGCCATCCTCTTCCAGTGCAAAAAGCCGGGCGGCGTGATCACTATCCTGAAAACAGTAAGCCGCCGTCTGATAGAGAGGAACAGCCCGGGACATGGTATCCTGATCCGGCTCCTGCCCGCCGTGCAGGCAAATGGTATCAAATGAGAGCCTCTTCTCCGTCATAATAAACTCCTTTAAAAACACTTTTCATTTATTGAGAAAA
Source organism: bacterium (assembly GCA_028685295.1). Lineage (GTDB taxonomy): Bacteria > UBP13 > UBA5359 > UBA5359 > UBA5359 > UBA5359. The sequence continues at coordinate 372 of JAQUEL010000026.1, read as the reverse complement.
GTATAGGGTGCGGCTGCAGGAGTGTCAAGGGGGGGCGATTTTATCAGGCGATACTATAAAGTACAGAGATCAGATATAAGAGAATCAAAGCCCTCCCGGCAACATTTCCTGCCAGTGCTTCTCTGCATAAGCAGGGCTTTGCAGTTTTTCAATCAGCGGCCAGTATTGCAATGCCTTGGCTATCTTTTTCTCTTCTATCAAACGCAGATAAGTGGTGATCAGATCGTTATGCGACTCGCAGGTAAAGCAGTTGCGGAGCGGCAACAAGGCACGCACGGCCTCTCGTTGTTCAAGCTCTATAGGCCAGGCAGACAGATGATCGCGGAGCAGGGAGAGATAGGAGGCGCCTTGCCATCTCACCCATCCTTCACA
>JAQUEL010000025.1 GCA_028685295.1 bacterium | reverse complement strand
GCGGCACAACGGGTGTAACAATCTGCTGTGCAGCTGTAACCGCCATCTCCTGAGGGTTGACCCCCAGTTCACGCGCTACGGACTCAGCCCCGGCTTTAACCACATATTCGGCGCCGGTCTGTTCCTTAGCTGTGCTGCCGGTTACCGTTGCCGCGGCGGCCTTTCTGATTGCTGCACTCGACGCCGTTACCTGCGGCACAACGGGTGTAACAATCTGCTGTGCAGCTGTAACCGCCATCTCCTGAGGGTTGACCCCCAGTTCACGCGCTACGGACTCAGCCCCGGCTTTAACCACATATTCGGCGCCGGTCTGTTCCTTGGCTGTGCTGCCGGTTACCGTTGCCGCGGCAGCCTTTCTGGCTGCTGCACTCGGCGCCGTTACCTGCGGCACGCCTATTGGCGACACAGATAGAGCTGAGGATTGTGCTTCCGCAATGGACCTGTAGCTCATCTCGGCAGCCGGGTTTTTGGCATCAACTTTTGCGGCATATGATTCTCTTATCGCATCCTTGAATCCAGGCCCCGCAACGGGTGTCTGAGCTACAGAGGCCGGTGCGGCACCGATTGTTGGTGATTTCAGCCCCGGCAAAAGTGGGTTGGATATTCGATTGTTCGCCATACCGAATGTTATATTAGTACCGTCGTTCACATTGAGAGCTGGGTTGGCAACATCGATCGATGCTTTGACAGCATCAGCAGGTTCAGATTTTGCAGCAGATACCTTAGCACCCGTCACCTGCGGAATATTTGTTTCCGGCCCATTCACGTTTGATGTCGGAGTTTCGGCCGCCGGCTTGATATCAGCTCCGGCAACCGGTGGTTCAACTCTTACCCATATCCGGCAATCGTCGGTCACTACGGTTCCGGCTTCTGTATATGCCCTGACAGACAATTTATGCCGGCCGGACGTCTCCCTATCTGAATTCCATTCATATCTGAAAGGAGCAACGTTGCTTATTTTCTTAAGCTTACCATCAACATAGAAGATCATATATTTAAAATCATCCATATCGTTGATGGAGACAATAATCTCAACCATGCCGGTAACACGAGAATCTGCACCGGGCTCAAGTATCTTTACCGCGGGCTCTGACTCCACGGGCTTGGCCGGAATTACTGACGAATCATCGCCTGGTCGGCCGCTCTCCTCATCTTTATCTTCCGGTAAGGAGGAGCCCGTTCCGGAACCAGGAACGGAAAAGACTGGTCCTGCACTGACATTCACTTTGATTTCTGTTACGGCAACGTTACCTCCAGCATCATACGCGTTGATACGTAATTTATGAACGCCTTGTGAACAGGAGAGAGTATTCCATCTGAATTCATGCTCTCCCTGCATCCCCGGCTTTGACGGCTGATACATATCATAGAATCTGTCATCCACATATAATTCAAGAGAAACGACAGGCTGTAGCCGACAATTATAAGCCACGTTTATCAGGGTCGCATCCCCTGCAAGAGTTGCGCCGTCCTTTGGAGAAACAATGTAAAGTGAGATGGGAGTATCACCTGCTTTGACGGCCGTTAATCCAACAATACTGCCTACGGCAAACAGAAAAGTGCAAGCCATTATAAGGATCACAATTTCACGTCTGCATGCTTTTTCCAAATATCTCACCTCCCCTCCGTTATCAGATATATAAATCTTTATTCAATTCACTTGGTATTCAACTTGATGCAAAGCTTATTGGCTACCTTGCGCTTTATTCTGAAGAGCGCATTATCAACGGATTTAACGCCCTGGTTGAGCTCTTCGGCCATTTCACGATAAGACTTGCCATCGAGATAGGAGAGTAAAACCTTCCACTCCAGCTCACTCAGGGCTTCTTTGAGCTTCTGTTTCACCTGTGTCATTACTTCATCATTAACATACTTCTCTTCCGGATTACAGACCGTTTCGGTAAGATAGAGATCCGCCAATGTGCGGTTGGAGTCATCATCAAATACAGGCTTATCAAGTGACATAGCTGAATTAAGCGGAATATTCTTCTGGCGGGTAGCCGTCTTGATGGCTGTTATTATCTGACGAGTGATACATAAATCTGCGAATGATCTGAATGATGTCAGCTTATCGCCTCTATAATCGCGAATAGCCTTATATAACCCTATCATACCTTCTTGGACGATATCCTCACGCTCTGCACCAAGGAGAAAATAGGACTTTACCCGCATGCGCACTAAATTTCTGTATTTGCTAAGCAGATACTCCGCAGCTTTGGAATCGCCGTTTTGGGCAGCAGTAGCAATCTCCAGATCGGTCATATGCTTATATTTTTTCTTCTCCAAATCATGCAAAACAACCGGCATAGGACACATGACCATACTCCTCATTCCTGTCAGGCAAAGCACCTGACGATACAAAAACACCACAAAAGCGATAAAAATCCCTTCAGTGGCTGCCCCATCGCTATAGCGCTGAACCAGCAATGGATTCTGTGGCCAAACACCGGTAACTATTTTACCATATACACCATGTTTTGTATACTCTGCAAATTGCCTCAACGTGCTCCACAAAAGAGATTGTAAAGGGACATAACCTTTTGAATATAATTTTGTGTCTCTCTATAAGGAGGTATTCCTCCATATTTGCTTACCGCCCCAGGGCCGGCATTATAACAGGCCAGTGCCAGCGCATGTTGAAGATCCTTGCCCTTTCCGCTCCATTTATCCATGTGGCCTTTAAGAATTTTGACTGCTCCCCAAATGCTCTGCGTTGGATCGTATCTGTCGGTAATGCCTAATCCGGCTGCCGTGGCAGGCATCAGCTGTCCCAGTCCGGCTGCGCCTGCAGAGGAGGTTGCCATTGGATTGAAGCTTGACTCTACAGCCAGTACCGCCATGATAAGACGTGGATCTATATCGTATTGTGCGGAATAACGGAGAACTGTATCGGCTATATTTTCCGCATCCTTCATAGAGAGGCGAGTGTTGAAATGCTTAACTGCTGCTGCATAGGCTTTTATATAAAAGTCTTCACTCCCGATTTGTTCGGTTCTTGGTGGATTATTATGCCTGCTTCCTGAAGCGGGAGACCTCCTGGATACCGTCCTCACCGTTCTCACGGATTGGCGATTGATAGCAGGTGCTCGTCTTACCGGTGGATCATTAGCGGCAATAACTTCCTGTGGTTTATATTCCTCATAGTCCTCCTGAGCAGCATGAAGTTGAAGTGCACCCACATCATCCTCAACCGGAATTATCCTCACTGGTGCTTGCATCGTTACAGCCACAACCTCCGGCGTAATCTTATCAGGTGAATAGGGAATCTTAACGATAACTGTAACGGCTCTGCCAGGGGATAGCTCTTCGTAATTCAATGCCGAAGCCAGATTGACGGTAATATCTTCGATATCCAACTGATAGATTAACCGCGGTTCGGATTGAAGCAGGCACCTTACCTTGCCGGACCATTCTGCAAATGCACCCCTGTAATCTTCAAATCCCGATATAGCATCAACAGGTCTCAGATTGCTATTAACAGGCAGCCTGTTTTTCAGCAACCTGTATTCCAGAGCGGCTATTTCCCATCTAAGAGATTCGTCTGTAGGATCCTTCTCCAGAGCGGCACGATACTCGCCCACAGCTTTATCCAGCAAGCCACAGACGGCATACTCCCTGGCCTTATCAATATGGGTGGCGGCCATTCCGGTACTCTCCCACCACCCTGCCAGCAGAAAAACCGCAATGATCATTATTCTGCAAATGCGCATCAATCATCAACCTTCTAGCTTGCAAACAAACTCCGCTTCCCAAACAATGCATTCCAACGTTCCGCAACGAACATGGAACTCTCGATAGCTCAGAACCTCTCTCAAATAACCGGAACCTCGCACATGGCGGCATCTATCGCTTCCTGCGGATACTCATAGTCCTCTAATTTACCGGATAGGTAAGCATCATACGAAGCCAGGTCCAGCTGACCATTTCCACTGAGATTGAAAAGAATGGTCTTCTCCTGTCCGCTCTCTCTGCAAGCCACTGCTTCGTCTATTGCCGCCTTAATGGCATGCGACGATTCAGGAGCCGGTATAATCCCCTCTTCATTGGCAAATAGAATCGCCGCCTCAAACACCGGAAGCTGCGGATATGATATGGCTTCCATTACCTTGTGCTCATAAAGCAGGCTCACCAACGGCGACATTCCATGGTAACGTAATCCGCCGGCATGTATTCCGGGCGGCATAAAGGAATGCCCCAGAGTATACATCTTCATCAATGGAGTGAGACTGGCCACATCGCCAAAGTCATAGCGATAAAATCCTCTGGTCAGCGTAGGACAGGCTGCCGGCTCTACGGCCACTATCCTGATATCTTTGCCGGCCATTTTATCAGGAACAAAGGGAAAGACCAATCCACCAAAATTACTGCCCCCGCCGGCACAACCGATGAGAATATCGGGGTATGCCCCGGCCATCTCCATCTGCTTTTTAGCTTCAAGTCCTATGATGGTTTGATGAAGCAACACATGATTCAGGACACTTCCCAGCGCATATTTGGTATGTTTATCCCTAACGGCCTCCTCCACCGCTTCACTGATAGCTACACCGAGACTGCCGTTGCTCATGGGGTCATTATCCAGTATGCGACGGCCTGATTCCGTCATGTTGCTGGGGCTTGGTATAACCTCGCTTCCCCAGAGCTGCATCATAAACTTGCGGTAAGGCTTTTGATTATAACTTACCTTCACCATAAATACTTTGCAATCCAGACCGAAGGTGTTGCATGCAAATGATAGCGCACATCCCCATTGCCCGGCACCGGTTTCTGTCGTAATCCTCTTTACACCGGCTTTCTTGTTATAGTATGCCTGCGCCACGGCCGTATTGGGCTTATGGCTGCCGGCCGGGCTGGTGCCTTCATATTTAAAGAATATCCTGGCCGGTGTTTTAAGACGTTTTTCCAGATTTACAGCGCGAAAGAGCGGCGTCGGACGCCAGAGACGATAAGCATCCATAACCGCACCCGGTATATCTATCCATCTCTGCGTACTGACCTCCTGCTCAATAAGCTCCATTGGGAATATCGGCGCCAGATCCTCCGGGCCCAAAGGCTGATGTGTGCCTGGATGCAATGCGGGCTGCATTGGTGCCGGCAGATCAGCCGCTACATTATACCAGCTACCCGGCATCTCATTCTGGGAAAGTTCGAATTTTCTGATTTCCATCATAGCACTCCTTTCCGATCATTAATATATTCTCTTCAGTTATTTTAAAACCCTTGTTCTTCAGCGCTCTGAAGATCATCAGATATTAAAGCTCAATTTTTTTCTTTCAGTTTCCACTCCAATACACGCTCCGGGCCAACGCCGGACAAACCGGTCGCTCGGCCGAACACACGCATTACCTCGTCAAGCGGAATCATGCCGATAAGCTCACCGCTATCGACCGTTATACCCTCTTCAGCGGCGGCGGTACAAATGTCATCATAAATCATATCCAAAGAGGTGAGCCCTCTATCACGCAAATTCACTGTAACCTGAACCATACCGGCCTCAGCCAGCCTTACGCCCAGAGCATCGACACCATGCAATCCTCCGCCTCTCTCTCTGATATGCGCTGCAATGCGTTGCGCTGCTTTCAAATCATCGGACCGTAGATTGACGTTATAAGCAATCAGCGGCTTTCTGACCCCCAGTGCCACGGCACCGGCTGTAGGGTGAAGATAACCGGGGCCTTCATCCGGGCGCCAATCCGGATTATACAGCATACGTTTTTTCAGCCCCTCTAACCCGCCTCGCCTCAAATCAGAGAGCCTGACATGCAAAGCATTCCTGGCAGCATAACCGTAGTAATATACGGGCAATCGCAATTCTTTTCCCAACCGTTTGCCAAGTTCACGTGCTGCCGATATGCAATCATCGAGAGTAGTGTTCTCCAACGGCACCAAAGGTAAAACATCCAACGCACCAATGCGAGGATGAACGCCGCTGTGAGAACGCATATCTATCTCCTCCACCGCCTGCCGGGCCAGCTTGAAGGCGGTCTCAACAACATCTTGCATATCGCCGGCATAGGTTATAACAGTACGGTTATGATCCGGATCTGATGAATAATCCAGCAGCTCTGCGCCACCGGATCTGACGATATCGACAAGCCTTTCCACAACTTCGAGAGAACGGCCTTCACTGAAATTGGGAATACATTCTACCAGCTTCTCCAATGGGATCTTCTCCTTGCTTTATGTAGGCTGCAACCGATTGCTTAAAGTGTAAAAAAATGCCTCAAGCCGCTATTACGCCTTGAGGCATTCTACCTTAACTGTTGTTTTCGTGCACAGCTTCGCCGCCGCCGGCATCTTCCTGTGCCGCATCGGCATCATCGCTGACAGAAACACCTGCATAACGTCCTTCAAGCAACTCTTCCAGCAAATCGCCTTCCAGTGTTTCCTTTTCCAGAAGCTGAGCCGATATCAGGTGCAGCAGATCCTTCTCCTCTTCCAGGATCTTGCCGGCACGCTCGTATCCTTCAAGGAGCAAGCCCTTTATCTCGGCATCTATTTTTCTGGCAACTTCATCACTGTAGTTGCGCTCCTCTACCAGATCGCGGCCCAGAAATACCTGGCCCTGCTTACGACCAAAGGCTACGGGGCCAAGTTCCTCACTCATACCGAAGGTACAGACCATACGCCTGGCAATCTCCGTCGCCCTCTCCAGATCATTCTGAGCACCGGTGGTTACATCGTTGAAGCGCTGCGCCTCCGCCACACGCCCTCCCAAAAGAATGGCAATCTGATCCTTAAGATAGGATTTGGCGGTGAGATACGTATCCTCCACAGGCAACTGCATAGTATACCCCAGAGCCATGCCGCGCGGTAAAATGGAAATCTTATGCACCGGATCGGCGGTAGGCATCTTTTTGGCCACCAGGGCATGCCCGGCCTCATGAAAGGCTATGATCTCCTTTTCGCGATCGTTGATGATCCTGCTCTTGCGCTCCGGACCGGCAATAACTTTATCGATAGAAGCTTCAAATTCAGCCATCGATATATCTGTTCTGTTACGTCTGGCAGCCAACAGAGCGGCTTCATTCACCAGATTAGCCAGGTCTGCTCCGGAAAATCCCGGGGTTCGGCGTGCCAGAACTTCCAGATCAACATCTTCAGCCATAGGTTTATCCTTGACATGCACTTTGAGAACACCCTGCCGTCCGACGACATCAGGATTATCCACAACCACTCTTCTATCAAAGCGCCCCGGCCGCAGCAACGCAGGATCCAGAACATCGGGCCTGTTGGTGGCAGCCACCAGCACAACGCCCAGATTGGCATCAAAGCCATCCATCTCTACCAGAAGCTGGTTAAGCGTCTGCTCTCTCTCATCGTGGCCGCCGCCCAGACCGGTCCCTCTTTGGCGGCCTACCGCATCTATCTCATCTATGAAGATGATACAGGGGGCCTTCTCCTTGGCCTGACCGAAGAGATCTCTGACTCGCGACGCTCCCACACCGACAAACATCTCGACGAAATCCGAACCGCTTATATAAAAAAACGGCACTTCCGCCTCTCCGGCTATAGCCCGGGAGAGCAAAGTTTTTCCTGATCCGGGAGGACCGAGCAGCAGAACGCCCTTAGGTATTTTAGCTCCAAGCACCTGGAATTTCTTCCTATCCTTAAGAAACTCCACTACCTCTTGCAATTCCTGCTTGGCTTCATCGATGCCGGCCACATCATCAAAGGTTACCCTATCCCAATTTTCCGATAACGTCTTGGCACGGCTACGCCCAAACATCATAGCTTGAGAGTTGGAGCTTTGCGCCTGCCTGATAATAAAGAGCCATAAGACGGCAAAAATGCCGGCAAACAATATCATTTGAAAGATCGGCGTCTCCCACCAGCCGGCTTGATGCCTTGCACCTTCGATATTGACTCCATGCTGCTGCAGCATTTGCGGCAACCGGCTATCCTCAAAAGGCATAATAACAACAAATTGTTTACCGTCCCTGGTAACGCCGCGTATTTCATCAGCAATAAATTTTACTTTATCGACCTTGTTTTCGCTTACGCTGGTCATAAACTGAGTATAAGTTATCTTATTCTCTTGCTTCCTGGCAGCACGAAAGTTTACGACAAAGAGCAAAAGCAGCGCCACAATAAGCGAAAACAGTGCCAATTTCTTTATATCGATCTTCAACAGATATCCTCCATCATTCAACCAGTAAAATCACCGGAACATTATAGCATACTAAATATGGCCAAACAATAAACACAAGCCGTCAGAAGGGCCATATTACAGGGCTCTGTCAGACATTAAAGGCTCGGCTTCCAGAAGTACGCTTTGCTCCGTATCATGCCGGACCAGCCAACGCCTATCGGCACGATAGCCTATTATCCAAACGATCTCATCCCCAGCTATCAGTAACGGTACCTCTTCTCGCTGCCAGCGCGGCACCTTGGCATCGACAAATATATCCTGTAGCTTTTTGGTACCGGACATGCCTGTCGGTTGAATACGGTCTCCCGGACGACGAAAGCGAACTGCCAGCGGGCCGGGCAAGACGGCGATGTCAAGTGCCAGTCGCCAGCGACCAGGCTTTATCTTTGCCGCCTCAGCCGCAGAGAGCCTGGAGATCTCTATCTTTATTCCGAATTGCGGCAGTATATTCTCTCCGGGGACCTGAAGCAGGGCCACGTGATTGCCCTCTTTTACAAAGGGCTCGACAGGCTGAAATCCCACTACCAAACGACCGTAATCTCTGTAAACCATCAATCCGGGTAAATCTACCGCTGATCCGACATTCTTCTCCAGCAGATCTTCCACGGCCTCCATATGCGACAGAGTAATATCACGCAGATCGCCCTTGGTACGTTGTATAGCCAATCTCAATATACGACGACGCAAGGCGGGATGCAACCCGGCAAGGGCCTTATCCGGAAATGATACGGTCTTCTTATTGCTGATCTGCAATTTGTCATAAGTCTGCAATGCCAATGCATCCAGATAATCATCGTCAACAGCCAAGAGGCGCGATGCTTTGCGGATTGCTCCCCGAACAGCGGGATTGAAGCTCTCCAGCACAGGCAGAAGACGGTGTCTGATGCGGTTTCTGGTATAGTACATGCTCTCATTGGATGCATCTATCCGGAATGTCAGGTTTTGTAAAAGAGAGTATTGTTCTATTTCCGAACGCGGAATATCCAAAAGAGGCCGTATGATCATGCCGCTTTTATACGCCATACCGCGTAATCCTTCCGCTCCCGCACCACGAATAAAATTCTGCAGCACAGTCTCCACCTGATCGTCAGCGTTATGAGCCACAGCTATGCTATTTGCTCCGGCACACTCGGCCGTTTTTTCCAGAAAGGCATAACGAACTATTCTGGCAGCCTCCTGAGCGGATGAGATCTTCTCACGGCTTTGGAAACCCGGCACATCGATCGATTTTACGGTATGGTCCAGCCCCATGCTCTCTGCCAGCCGGCAAACAAATTCAGCATCCTGACGTGACTGCTCACCCCTGAACATATGATCCAGATGAGCTACATGAATAAAGAAATCAATATCACAGCGGAGACGATTCAGAAGATGCAGCAGAACGACGGAATCCGGACCGCCGGAAACAGCGGCCACAACCCTGTCCCCGGCACGAATCAGCCCCTGCCGTTCTATAAGATCTTTAACGCTACGCAGTAACAACTGTCAAGCCCTTCGAGATATAAAAAAATCAAGCAGCTCAGCGCCGGAACCGATCAGCGGGCCGGCAGCGGCGGCTTTTTCAGTATAGATATTTCCGCCCGCCCTGGAAGCGGGGAATATAGCGAAGGGCACGGGCTCCGATGAATGCGTCCGTATATCCATGGGCGTAGCGTGATCGGGCAGCAGCAGCAGGCGCAATGCTCCGTCCTTGCCGGCGCGGCCAATAAGAGGTGCCAGTATCTGACTATCGATACTCTCTATAGCCCTTATCTTTTCTCTGAGCAAGCCGGCATGTGCAGCTTCGTCCGGAGCTTCTACGTGTAAAAAGACAAAGTCCGCCTCATCCAGTGCGGCCAGGGCGTAATCCGCTTTGGCCGCATAATCCGTATCTATATAACCGGTAGCGCCGGGCACTTCTATAATACGCATGCCGGCATATATACCCAGCCCCCGTATAAGGTCCACCGCCGTTATCACAGCCCCGCTCAAGCCGTATTTTTTTGCAAATGGGGCAATGGCCGGCGCTTTGCCGCCTCCCCACGGCCAAATGGAACCGGCAAGCTTCAATCCAGCGGCCGCACGCCGCCGGTTGATATCGGAAGATGCCAGTATTTCGCGAGAGCGTTCCATCAAATGTATAATAATATCGGCATCATCGCCTTGCGGCAGGTATTCTGCAAAAGGGCACCCCTGTATATCATGAGGAGGAACCGTCTGCAGAGCCTTGCCGTTGCGCCATGTCAGCAGATGACGATATGCCGTTCCCTTATGCAAGGATATCTCCTTCGAACACAGTTCTTTCTGTAGAAGATCGATTATCTCTCCAGCGGCGGCGCTGTCTATATGACCGACGCTGTAATCCTCAAGCATACCGTCGGCCAGCGTCACCAAGTTACAGCGATAAGCATAATCCTCCGGACCGAGGGTAACCCCCAGTGCCGCCGCTTCCAGCGGGCCACGGCCGGTATAAGCTGCAGCGGGATCATATCCCAGAAGAGAGAGGTTAGCCACATCGCTACCTGGAGGCATACCTGCCGGCACAGTCTGGACCTGTCCGCAACACCCTTCTGCCGCCATTAGGTCCATGCAGGGGGTTGCAGCGGCTTCAAGCGGCGTTCTGCCGCCCAGTTCAGGTACCGGGTGATCAGCCATGCCATCTCCGACTATTACTATATATCGCTGTGCGGCAGTTATCGGTTTCAGATTTCTCATTAATAACCTTCCCGGCCTCAGTAGCCTATGGCTTTCAGAACAGCCTCCAGCGTAGCGTCCACTGTTGGAGGCTCGCCAATGGACTTGATGGCACAATCAGGATCTTTCAAGCCATGTCCGGTAAGAGTGCAGACAATCGAAGAACCGGCAGGGAAATAGCCCTGACGAGCCATTTTCAGCACTCCGGCCACCGAAGCAGCCGAGCCGGGTTCGGCAAAAACGCCCTCCGCTTGGGCCAGGCTGCGGTAAGCCTCCAGTATCTCCTCATCTGTAACTTTATCTATAAGACCGCCGGAATCGTCGCGAGCAGCTTCAGCGCTCTTCCAACTGGCGGGATTGCCTATACGAATGGCCGTAGCGATAGTTTCCGGCTTTTCAATAGGATGACCTTCCACTATGGGCGCTGCTCCGGCAGCTTGAAAGCCTATCATCTTAGGCAGCCGTGTTGTTTTGCCATCCTGGCAATATTCACGGTATCCCTTCCAGTATGCCGTTATATTGCCGGCATTGCCGACAGGTATGGCATGGTATAAAGGCGCATCGCCCAACGTATCGCAGATCTCAAAGGCTGCCGTTTTCTGCCCCTCTATCCTATATGGATTGATGGAGTTGACTAAGGTCACAGGATACTTATCGGTAATTTCGCGTACCAGCCGCAGAGCATCGTCAAAATTGCCCTCTATGGCTATAACTCTGGCACCGTGCATCAGTGCCTGAGCCAGCTTGCCCATGGCAATGGCGCCTTTGGGCAGAAGAACTACGCAATCGATACCTGCCCGAGCGCTATAAGCAGCCGCAGATGCGGAGGTATTGCCGGTGGAGGCACACATCACGGCCCTGGAACCCTCCTCTATGGCCTTGGATATGGCCATGGTCATGCCTCTATCCTTAAACGATCCTGTGGGATTCAATCCATCGTACTTCAAATAAAGCTTTATATCCTTGCCAACCCGCTGTGCCAGCTTCGGCGCTTCCACCAGAGGAGTATCACCCTCAAGCAGTGTTATCACGGGAGTCTTATCAGTTACCGGCAAATATTTTCCATACTCTCTGATCAAACCCTTCCATGCCATAACCTTACTCCTCCTCTAACCGTATAAGACTGCTTACTTCACTGACGTAATTCATCTTTCTTAAAACGCCGATGGCGGCCTGCACATTCTTCTCCTCTACTTCATGGGTAATAATAACAAGCTCTGCCATATCACCACCGCTCTTCTGAACAACGGAGGAGATACTGACAGTATGATCGCCTAGTACACCGGCTAAAGAGGCCAGGACACCAGGTTTATCCGCCACCTGCAGGCGCAGGTAATATTTCAGTGATATATCGGATATGGGGCGTATATCCAATTTATCAAAGCAGGTGCATGAAATGCGCCCGCTGGCACCGTTAATGATATTGCGTGCCGATTCCACCACATCTCCGATAATGGCACTGCCTGTAGGCAACGAACCGGCCCCCCTACCGTAAAACATCAGATCGCCGACACCATCCCCCCTGAGCCAGACGGCATTAAAGACATCGTTGACAGAGGCCAGCGGATGATCGGCCGGAAGCATAGCCGGATGAACTCTAGCCTCCACCTGCCCATTAAAAGGGCGTGCCACCGCCAGCAATTTAATAACGTATCCCAGTTCAGCAGCATAGGCTATATCTTTGGAGCTTATGCCGCTTATACCCTCGCAATATATATCATCTATCTTGATCCGCGTATTGAAAGCTATGGCTGAAAGGATGGCCAGCTTGTAAGCAGAATCATAGCCGTCTACATCGCTGGTAGGATCGGCCTCGGCATATCCCATTGCCTGCGCTTCCTGCAAAACATCGGCAAAGTCCTTTCCCTCGCTGCTCATGCTGGTCAGAATATAGTTGGTAGTGCCGTTGACTATACCAAGGATTTTTTCTATTCTGTTGGCTACCAGAGAAGATTTGAGCGGTCCGATGATAGGAATACCGCCGCCTACGCTGGCCTCAAAGAGAAAATCGCGGCCATATCGGCCGGCAACATCCAATATTTCAGAGCCATGCTTGGCAATAAGCTCCTTATTAGCTGTAACAACATTTTTACCCTGCTGCAATGCTTCAATAATGAACTCACGGGCAGGGTGAACACCGCCGATGACTTCTACAATAATATCGATATCAGGATCAGTAATCACCCGATGAGCGTCGGTAGTCATGCTTTCAGGAGGAAAGGAGACTGGACGAGGACGCTCCAAATCCAGATCGACTACAGCAGCGATCCTTATATCTGCGCCCACTCTCCTAGAAATAAGTTCAGCGTTACGCTGCAATAGCTCAGCAGTACCGCAGCCTACCGTTCCCAGGCCGAGTATACCGATGTTTATACTTCTCATATTTTATCCCCCATCCCAGAATACACAGATATTAAAAAAGACTCCGGAGAGCCTTGTTGAAAGTTTTGATTTTGGTGGCTAAGGCTGGACTCGAACCAGCGACCTAGCGGGTATGAACCGCTCGCTCTGACCAGCTGAGCTACTTAGCCACGCTACACCGGTCTTAATTGGCCGTGCTTATTATAATCAGAGAGATATAAATTGTCAACGACCTGTAGAGGTACATAACATATTGGACCGTTGAGACGACAGGCCGGCAGAGCCCGATATATTTCCGCACTTCTGCAGAACCCATAGTCAATCAATAATAACACTGCGCCCGGCAGCATATCTGACGATGTCAGCCCTGGTAACTATACCCACCAGTATCCCCTCCGCTATGACCGGCACACGGTTTATATCATGTGTTACCATTAGATCGGCTATCTCCCGCACCGGCGTACAAGGATCGACCGATATCACTTCACGAGTCATAATATCGGCCGCTCTCATGCCTACCATCTTCCTTATAGCCTCTTCGTAATGCTGCAATCCTTCTAAAAAAATAATGCCGTCGAGTATCTGAATAAATGCCGGCAGCCGCAAAGAAGCATCTCGAAAGATGATATCCTCCTCTGAAACTATGCCGACAACATGTTTCCCCTCCGTAACCGGCAGGCCGCTTATGTGCCGTGCCCTGAGTATATCTGCAATCTCCCTGACAGTTGTGGACGGAGTGATGGTGATAACATCTCTGCTCATAATATCCGCTGCCTTCATGTCTTACCCTCCAGCCTGGCAAAGGCTGCCGGCAAATAATCTATTATATCGCCGGCCACCAGAGAGTTTTTTCCTTTATCCGCAGCCGCCAGATCGCCGGCTAATCCATGCAAATAGGCACCCAGCACTGCTGCGTCATAGAGAACAATACCCTGAGCGATAAGAGCGGCTATCAATCCCGTCAGCACATCTCCCGCCCCGGCCGTGGCCATGCCGGAATTTCCGGTAGTGTTAATGAAAAGGCGTCCGTCTGGATGCGCTATCAGAGTTCCGGCACCCTTCAGAACGGTTACAGCTCCATATATCTCCGCTGCTCGTGCCACAGCCCCAAATCTGTCTTTCTGTACTTCAGCGGCACTGCTATCCAGAAGATGGGCCATCTCGCCGGGGTGGGGAGTTATCACCGCTTCGGACTCCGTTTTCAACCCTGACGGGGATAGTGCGTAAAGCGCATCGGCATCAATAACTACAGGGCCTTTATACTGACGCAAAAGTTGCCTGACAAACTCCAGAGCCTCGTCATGCCTCGTCATGCCGGGACCGACGGCGATTACATTCGCTTCATTCAGTATTCCGGCAAGTCCCGGTAAGGCTGAAGGAGCTATACATCCGTGAGAGGTACCATCCACAGACGAAACCATCAATTCTCGATGATAAGCAGCCACCACCGGTTGCTGTTGTGCAGGCACGGCAAGCCTGGCCATGCCCGCTCCACCACGTAAAGCTGCCATGCCGGTCAAGCTGATGGCACCCGTCATTCCCCTGGCACCACCTATAGCCAACACCATGCCCTCTGCATTTTTATAGGTTTGCGGAGATCTGAACGGCAGCATGGCGGCCGCTTCCGCCTCAGTAAGAATATTAGTTTTAAGATCATTGGACACCAGTAAATCCCTCGGAATGGATATATCCGCCACCGTAAGCACACCCGCATACTCTATGCCGGGATATACCAACAGGCCGGGCTTGGGCAAAGCCAGAGTTACCGTACGCGCAGCTTTGACAGCCTCCGGAAGCGGCTTGCCGTTATCAGCATTCAATCCGGAAGGCACATCCACAGATAGGACGGCGCCGCCGGTGGAATTCAACAGGCGTATAACCTCCAGCGTCAGCCCTCCTGCCATACCGTTAAAACCCGTTCCCAGAAGAGCATCTACAGCCAGGCGACAACCCAACAGATTATGCCGCAATTCATTAAGCCCGGCTTCATCCTGAACCTCCGTCAGGGAGATGCCAAGGCGCATGACTACCTCCGCATTGCTCCGTGCCTCCCCCTTCATGGCAGATAAATTTCCAACAAGATATACACAAACGGCGACACCCCTGTTGAAGAGATGACGAGCAGCAACCATGCCGTCCCCGCCATTATTTCCCCGACCGCAGACGACACATACCCGGGACGAAGCACATCTACCTTTCAGCATCTCCATAGCTGCCGCGGCTATGGAGATGCCGGCATTCTCCATGAGTATGATAGTGGCCATGGAATAATCATCAGCGGCACGTTTATCGATGCTGCGCATCTCCGCTGCCAAAGCTACTTTCAATATCGACACCTCCAAGAGACAGCGCCTGAGCAACTGCATACTGCCTGGAATGAGACAGCGACAATTTGATTTCGGAAACCTTCAACTCGGCGGCAATCTCCTTAGCTCTACCGTGTAGCCGAACTACCGGCATAGTCCCCGCCCTGCCGATGATCTCCACCTCCTGCCAGGAAAAACTGCGTCCAAGAGATTTGGCTACAGCCTCCTTGGCGGCAAATCTGGCTGCCAGATGCTGCCAGGGTGAACTTTTTTTAAAGGCATACTCTCTTTCTGCCGCTGTAAAGATCCGTGTTATAAATGACGATCTATTCAGGCATGCAGCCCTGATACGCCCTATCTCTATTATATCTACCCCGATACCAATGATATACAAACTTAAGCTCCCTATTATTTTTTAGCTTTAAGTATCTTTAATATCTTTAGTTAATGAACGGCTATTATGAGGTTCTTCAGTTCATCAGCCATGGATTCGACACGCTCTCTATCCAAGCCTTCCACCATTATTCTGATCTTATTTTCAGTACCCGACGGCCTGATATGCAGCCGCCCGTCGCGTCCCAGCTCATCCTGCATGCGTTCAATGACCGTTTGAACCTCATTATCGTTCCGCCAGGCCTCCTTGTCAGACACGGGTATGGATAGAAGAACCTGAGGATAACGTTCGAAACCGAACTTCAGGGAGGATAACGGCTTGCCATGCCGGCGTAAGCTTCTCAACAGCGCCAGTGCTGCCGCCGCACCATCTCCGGTAGTATTATAGCAATTGATAATTATATGTCCGGATTGCTCACCGCCCAGAACTATATCGCGTTGCAGCATCTCCTCCAGAACATTGCGATCGCCCACATCCGTTCTGATAACGGCTATGCCATATTTTCCCAGAGCTCTTTCCAGGCCCAGATTAGACATGACCGTAACCGTTACCGCATTGCCACGAAGCTTGCCTTCGGCCTTAAGCTGCAGTGCCAGCAAGCCTACGAGATCATCACCATCTAGAAGATCTCCTTTGTCGTCAATGGCTATCAGTCTATCCGCATCACCATCAAAAGCTAAGCCCAAATCGGCCCTATTTTCCAGCAGCGTCTGTCGTACCACCTGGGGATGCAGCGATCCGCAGCCATCATTGATATTCAAACCATCCGGCTCACAATGCAGCGCTATGACCTCCGCACCCAGACCTGCAAGCAGATCCGGCACTATACCGCTGGCAGCGCCGTTGGCACAGTCGACAACTATTTTCAGCCCGTGCAAATCTCCGTCGGGAATGGTTTTGAGGTATTCGGTATAATCTTTTATACCGTCCGTCGCCTGCCATATCTTGCCCACATCCCGGCCCTGCGGCCGGGGCAGGTCATCTACACCGCTCAGTATGCCGGCCTCTATTCGCTCCTCCTGCTCTACCGGCAGCTTAAGCCCCTGATGGGAGAAGAACTTGATGCCGTTGTCCTCAAAAGGATTATGAGAGGCGGAAATGACTATACCGCCCGCCATATCGGCCCGGCCAACAAGCCAGGCCACTGCCGGCGTAGGCAGCACACCCAGCAGATGGACATCGACGCCGACCGAAGCCGCCCCTGCCGCTACCGCCGCTTCCAGCATATCGCCGGAAAGACGAGTATCCTTGCCGATCATAATGGCGGGATAGCCGCCTGCCGTCAGATGATAAGCGCCGTAGCGCCCCAGTTTGAAGGCCAGTTCCGGTGTCAAATGAACGTTGGCTTCACCCCTGACGCCATCTGTTCCAAAGATACGCTTTACAGGCATAGCTGCGATTGTCGGTTGCAGGTTACTGGGTTTGAGTTCCCCATGCCGATCCTCCTTAGCCATGTCTTGTAAGGCATAGCTATCTATCGATTTGTCGTCCGTTCTTTCCGCGCTCTGAATTTCAAACTGATATCATCCGCTAAGAGAAGATAAAAGCTTCGACGATAATCTCTGTAAAAATCTCTCAATCCGGTTTCCAGATTTTCCAAAGTCAATCCGGTGGAAATCTTACCGTCGGCAGCCATCGATATGCGGCCCGTCTCTTCAGATATGATTATAGCCAGCGCATCTGTCTCTTCAGCTATGCCTGCAGCGGCACGATGCCTGGTCCCCATATACTGAGGCAGATCGTTCCTATCCGACAGAGGCAGAAAACAACCGGCCGCCAGCAGTGTCTCGCCACGCAATATGATCGCTCCATCATGCAACGGTGTTTGCGGTTGAAAGATGGTTTCGATAATCTCAGATGAAATACGACACATTAGTAAGGTTCCCGTTTCCGCATACTCACCAAGGCCGCTGTCCCGCTCTATTACAATGATAGCGCCCTGCCGGCGTGATGACAGGTAGCCGGCCGCTTCAATAATCGCTCCTATTACATTCTTGACCGCTTCATCGGAAATCAACGAAGTATTGCCGCTTAACGACCAACCGCGCCCCAGCTGCTCCAATGTCCGCCGTAATTCCGGATAAAAAACTATGGGCACAGCCACCATCAGCATATAAGAAAGCTTTTGTAAAAGCCAATTGGTAGCTACCAGATCAAGAAGACGTGTAAGATAAAAAACGGCCAGGATTACCGCCAGCCCCTTTAGCAGTTGAACTGCTCTGGTGCCGCGTATAAGCCGCAGGAGCATAATAAATGCCCATACAATAATCACTGCATCGAGAATCCTGGAAACTATCACGGGCAAATGCATCGGCCGCTTTCCACAATCCTTTCGAGGAACGGTAATACTTTATTTTAACATGTTCCGGAAAGAGGGGTCAATTTCATTTTGAGCCAACCTTTCCACTGTCCCTTTTCAGTTGTTTATAATAGCCAAAAATTATGTTATAGCTGCCGAAATCGGCTTTCCTTCCTTAAGCAACACTTTATTGCCCAATATAAAAAGGCCCTGTACAAGCAATAATAAACCGGTTCCCATAAGTAACCATTCTATTTTAATAAAATCGGCTGCAGGCCCAAAGACCAGCATACCCAACGGCAGCATAACGCTTGAAATCATCCCGAAAACACCAAAGACCCTGCCCAGAAAATCCTCCGCTACCTTCTGCTGCAATAAAACCATAAATGGTGTATTGAACATCGGCATGGCTGATCCGATCAATCCCATGAAAATTAAGTAAATTCTAAAAACAGGAACGATTCCAAGTGCCAAAGTAGAGGCACCGATAATAAGATTTGCCAGCGCCATAGTCCGAACCCTGTTTTTAAAGCCGCCCCAGCATGCCATTATGATGCCGCCGACAATCATGCCTGCGGAAAAGATAACCTCAATAGCCGTCAGACGCCAGACATCACTGCCGAAATTGCGAGTGACCTGCAGCGGCGTTAAAAAAGCAGCCGGTGCGACTAATATACAGAAGATTATGTTGAAAAAACAGAACGTCCTGACGAAGTCATGATTTTTAATATAAGCAAAACCCTCCCGCATATCGTCAAAATAGCTGATCGCTTGCTTGCAGGCAGCCTTTGCATGAATAGGCACGCGCAGAAATAAAAGCATTATCAAAACCGCTATGGCTGCCGTAATAACATCGATAAAGAATATGGCTTCAATGGTAGCCATAGCCAGAAGAGCGCCGCTAAGCAACGGGGATAGCAGCGTAACCATTGATTGCATGCTCCCATTTATCGCATTTACCCTGGTAAGCCTCTCCTCCGGTACAAATTGCGGCAAAAAGGCCCCCACCGCCGGCAATTGAATTCCCGCCCCCAGGGCACGTATAATGGATATCGCAAAGAGCAACCATATTGCATCATAACCGATAAAAAAGAGTATGGCTAAAAGAAGAGTCGCTATTGCTATCATGGAATCCGATAGAATAATAAGCGTTTTCCTGTTATAGCGGTCAGCCCACACACCCGCAAACGGAGAGAGAAAAAAGGTGGGCAGAAAGCCGCAAATAATGGATATGGTCATCATGGCGCCGGATTGCGTCCTGAGCGTGATGTACCAGGTAATGGCATACTGCACCAGGGTTGAGCCGAAGAGCGATATCGTCTGGCTGAGTAGAAAGAGAAAGACTTTTTTCTTCCAGTTTTTATTCATAGGTAAAAACGCTCTTCCGTCTACAAATTTGACCGGTTATTCGAAGGTAGCACGGAGAACGCAATCTTGTCAATTGCTTGTAGAACGTAGAGGGGTCACGTAGAGGGGGCAAGGCTGTTTTTTAGTAGTTTTCACCTTTCTTATTATCTCACTATGATAAAGCAACGAAGCTTTAGATAGTCGGCTATCTCCTTTATTGCATATCCATGCTTCGATGCTTGATCTCATCCCAGGGACAGGTACCTTCTACTCCGGCTTTAACAAATTATATATAACTCTTAACCGCTGTTCGGACATTCCTTTCAGACTGCGATAATACCCTTTGCTGCTGCATGATATACTGCTCCCGAAGATGCTATTTTCAACGATTTTGCCCTAACTATATTACAATACCTTCATACCTTTAATTGTAAAGTAAGAGTCCCGACCCCTATTCGCGGGCCCCTCAACCGGGGAATCGGTCAAATTACGTGACATATAACGAAAATAACCTGACTTTTACAGTAAAACGGAGGAAAAAGCAGCCGTCAGTCCAGTAAACAAGCGGGTTACCGGCTGTTTGTCTTTATCGGAAAATTGTAGGGAAATAACTATTTTTTCGTAGCAGCCAATAAACTTCTTATCTCCCCCCAGGGAATTATTCGCTTTGAAAAATCTATACCCAGAGTATTGCCGATATGTTCTACTACATCGTCATAGTAGTCAAACATGTAATAATTCTGCTGAAGATGTGCACCGGATACAGCGTTTAAACTTTCAATCATGCGAGCCGGAGAGTATTTGTGCTGGGTTTTAAGCTCCAGTATCCGCAGCAGAAGCAAGGCTACAAAACAAGTCAGGAAATGAGCCTCAATATGATCTTCCAGAGAGACGTAGACAGGCCTGGTTTCCAGGTCGCTTTTGGTAATACGGAAAGACTCTTCAATCCTCCATAGCCCTCGGTAGGTGTCAATGATCTCTTCATCGGGAAGGTTGCATTCGCTGGTAACAATGGCATAGTAGCCATCGAACTCTTCTTCCTCGTTAAGCTTCTCTAAGTCTAATTCCGGAGCATGTCCGGCCGTGATGATCTCCCCGGTTTTTTTGTCAAAGAGAAGATCCTTGATGTATTTGGCCGCCCCATAGGAAGTTGCCTGACTGAATTGACCAGGGTTTGCAATCAACTCCCTGGCTTTTGCCAGTGCCGGTTCACGCTCAGCTTTGGCACGTTTGGCATAGTTCTCACTGTAGAAAATGACCTGTTTTTCCTCAATCGGCACTTTAACCTGTTTGCCGTCAGGATCGGTGACAGTTATCTCCCGGGGATAGCAACGAGATTTTATCTTAAACTCCTCGCCCATTTGGCGATAGCCCGATTGATTTAAAACATAAGCCTTCAATTCCCTGTTGGCTCCCCGGATTGTTTGCGAATAGATGTAGCCGTCACCTTTAATGAGGTTGTAGGCAATGTTATCACTGGTATTAAGTCCTTTGTCAGCAACTACGACCATTCGGCCGATGTCATACCGTTCACGTACTTCCGAGAGAACGGGCAAGAGAGTATTGCAGTCATTGGTATTGCCGCTGAATAATTTATAGGTAATGGGCAGTCCCAGGCGGTCCAAAAGCAGCCCCATTTGAACGATAGGGTTGGGGCGGTGTTCCTTGGAAATCCCCTTTTTCCGCAGCTTATCCGGTTTGTCGATCTCAAAGTAGTAGTTAGTCACATCATAAAAGACGTTGCTAGTATCCCGGCTGTAGAGTTTTGTGACCTGCTTATGCAGGAAGAGCAAGAGGTCCTCTTTGTAACTGCTAAAGAGAGATAAAGAACGGTAGGTATCAGCCAGAGAGAAGGCATACTTTCCAAAATACCGATCTTTTCTCTCGAAGCTTTTCAGCTTGGAGGCAGGTTCCAGGATGCGTTGAAAGAGAAGCATCTTCATTACTTCATTTAATTGATAGCCAATCTTCAGGCTACGTTGGCGATTTATCATAAACTGATGAATGCCCAGCTCATGGTAGATTTTACTAAAGGGAGCATGACCCAGTTTTTTCCGTTGTACAGAGTTCCGGTCAATAATATCGCCGGCTTGGAATTCAAACACTAAAGGAACTTTAGAAGCCTTATGCTTTTCATTCATTTCCTTAGCTACCTGGGTGTAATAGGCGATGGGATCATCGACCTCTTTTTGGAGTTCATCGAGGTAGCCAAGAGGCTTAATAGTTTTCGAGCAGGACTTGCCGGTGCTTTTATCACGGTAGCCATGAACGATAGAGAGGAAGATGCGACCAGTCTTTTTATTGAGGATAGTTTTCAAATACATAAGGGGTTCCTCCGTATAGGTAGAATATAAGCGTATTATACCATAACGGGCAATGGCAGTCAACTAAAGCAAGAATGAAATTTGACAGAAAAATAACTCGCAAAGCCTCTGCTTATGGGCTTCCCGGGCATCCCTATGCTAGGTAGCTACTGTAAAACTATGGAAAGTATGCACTTTTAAACGACGGATAGCATCTTATTTATAGTTGTATGAGGCGAATATAAATGCTATATTTGTTATAGTAACTGCATTATTTCCAGCAAATCATTTATCAGTTTGATAATTCATCGT
>JAQUEL010000099.1 GCA_028685295.1 bacterium | reverse complement strand
GATAATATCGAAACGACACGGGACCTTTACCTTTTTCCAGGCGACATAGGCCTCGGCAGTTCTGATAATACGTGCCTGCTGCTGAGACGTCACTCTTTCACATGGCCGGCTTTCATCTGCATCGGAACGCATCTTAACTTCAATAAAAGCCAGAAGGTCCTCTCTGCCGGCAATTATATCTATCTCACCGGTTTTCAACTTATAATTTCTCTCTTTGATGAAATATCCCCTCTTTTTCAAAAAATCACACGCTCTTTGCTCTGCCAGAGCACCCGGGCCGATAACGGTATCTTTTTCCTTTCTTATATCGCTGACAGGAGCAAAGCTGTATCGGTGAATGGGACAGGGACCAAGCTCTTTCAGAGCCTGAATATGTTCTGATGTACCGTAACCCTTATGTGAGGCAAAACCGTAACCGGGATAAACGTCATCGTATCTGCGCATGATCTCGTCACGATAAACTTTGGCAGCAATAGAGGCGGCAGCTATGCTGGCGCTCTTGCTGTCGCCGCCGACAATACATCTTACCTCTATACCGGGAAACAGCGGTGCTTTGTTGCCATCTACCAGAACGATGGCAGGAGCAGGGGATAGCCGCCACAGGGCCCTCTGCATAGCCGTCATGGTGGCCTGCAGAATGTTGAAACGATCTATTTCGGCAGGAGAAGCCATGCCTATCCCCACAACCGCTCCGATCTCTTTGAGCCTGGCAGCCAACGCTTCACGACGTCGCGGCGTCAAACGCTTGGAATCATTAAGCCCCTCCAACGGAGGGGCTTCTTCGGGCAGAATAACGGCGGCGGCAACTACGGGACCGGCCAGAGGGCCTCGTCCGGCTTCATCAATTCCGGCCAGCGGCGATATGATACGGCGACTTTCGTCAAAGGAATAGAGTTGCTCCGCAAATATGCTCTTTGAAGGCGTCGCCGGTTGTTGATTGCCGGTTATCTCTTTCCGGGTTCCCATACACGCTTCACCTGCAGCGCTCTTGGAGCGCAATTTTTAATTACAGGTAGGCTGATAAACATATCCCTGCCTCACTATTAAAGATTATCTTATGGCACGCATCTTGAGCATAGGCCAGTATACTACCAGAGCCTTGCCCAACAGATTAGCCCTGGGCAAGGTCCCCCATTCATGGCTATCATTGGAGTTGTTCCGGTTATCGCCCATCACAAAGAGGTTGCCCGGCGGAACTTCCACCGGACCAAAATCATAATAAATGCGTTCCTTTATATATTCTTCGGTAATGGGCTTGCCGTTACGGTGAAGCTTCCCTTCGGAAACGGAGATAACATCTCCCGGCAAACCTACCACTCGCTTGATAAAATCACGGCTGGTATCGCCGGGAAACTTAAAGACTACGACATCACCGTAAACAGGCTGCTTGAAGTGGTAAACAAACTTGCTTACCAGTATGCGATCACCCACGTTAAGCGTTGGTTCCATCGACCCTGATGGGATATAAAACGCCTGGATGATAAATGCCCTTATAATCAAAGCAAGAACAACAGCGATGACCAAAGATTCTGCTGTCTCCTTGATCTCCGCTTTGAGACGTTCATTCATTAAGATCTTTTCTCCTTGATACGAGCAGACTTTCCGGCTCGTTCACGTAAATAATAAAGCTTGGCCCTTCTGACATCGCCTCGTCGCAAAACATCTATTCTGTCCACACGGGGCGAATTAATCAAAAAAGTCCTTTCCACACCTACACCATTACTTATGCGCCGGACAGTAAAGTTAGCATTGACACCGCCATTACGCTTACGAATGACTACGCCTTCATAAGACTGCACTCTTTCACTTCCGGCTTCAACGACCTTTACATATACCTTGACGGTATCCCCGACATTGAATTCCGGCACATTCTCTTTAATAAACTCCTGCTCTATAACCTTTATCTGGCCCATGGTATCCCCCACATTTTTAATTTAGGCTTATATATAAACCGAGCTGCATGTTCATTATTAATTCTATGCGCCCGTTAAAAACAGGCAAGCAAGATTATATCATAATGACCAACGGGTTACAACCGCGCCCGAAGGCCGTTATTAGGGCTAAATTTGGATCAAACTTGGTTAAAGTGAGACATCCCTATTCTTAATAAGTTCACACATCATGCTTTTGTCGTCATCAACAAGATCGGCCTTCAGCAGTAATTCCGGTCTTCTCTGCAAGGTGCGGCGCAGCATTTCATGCCGGCGCCAGCGTTCAATCCGGCTATGATTGCCGGAGAGGAGAACCTCCGGCACACCAAGCCCCCGATACTCTGCCGGGCGTGTATAGTGCGGATACTCCAGCAAGCCGGCATAGTGTGATTCCTCTTTATGGGCTTCGATCGCTCCCAGAACACCGGGGAGCAATCTGGAAACGGCCTCCACTATAGCCATAGCAGCTACTTCGCCACCCATAAGGACATAATCACCCAGCGATATCTCTTCATCTGCCAATGCCGCCCGCACTCTTTCGTCAACACCTTCATAATGTCCGCAAAGAATGAGCAGCCCGTCCCTGGCTGCCAATTCCTGTGCTCTCTTCTGATTTAAGGTTCTCCCCTGAGGGGTAACCATAATAGTGTGCGGTTTGTATCCGCGCAATGCGGTTATTGCATCTACAGCTTCAAAAAAAGGCGGGGCCTTCATTACCATGCCGGCGCCTCCGCCATAAGGAGCATCATCAACCGTCCTGTGCCTGTCGCTGGTATAATTGCGAAGATCGTGCGCTTCAACGACCAATATGCCTCTTTCCCGTGCCTTTTTTATAAGGCTCTCAGATAAGTGGCTCTCAATTATGCCGGGAAAGATTGTAACTATATCCAATGTATACCTGCGCCCTTCGGGTGCAGGTGCCGGCCCTTGATTATCAGTTGTCGCTTTCAGGATTCCCATGCAAGCCTCCGGGCTCGACACTTTTGATATTTACTCCAGCATACCATCCAGCGGATCGATTACCATGCGCCGCCGCTCCATATCTATCTCCCTGACCACGTCATGAATAGCGGGGATAAGATGTTTTCCCACAACGTAAACATCGTTAGCACCCGTTTTTATGACTTCCTCGATCTCGCCCAGAAAATCGCCGAAAAGAGTGTAAACTTTAAGTCCGATTATATCATCGATCAGGTATTCACCCTCAACCAGCGGCGTCAACACATCCGGCGGAACCATGACGCGTCTGCCGCGAAGCAGCTCTGCGTCGTTCCTGGTATCGCAACCCTTAAGCTTAAGTATCAGATATCCCTTATGCGGCCTGGCGTTTTCAACTTTATACAATCTGTCCGGAGCATGAGAATCAATCAGCCGGACCTCTACACCCTGTAGCGGCTGAAGATCCATTTGCGGATTAAACTTGACCTCTCCGGTTATTCCGTGTACGCCTGTAATAACGCCGGCCTCTACCATCTCAAGGGTCAAGATATGATCTCCATTGAAACCTTTTTACCATCCTTAGTGGCTGCAGCCTTAAGGATAGTCCGCAAAGCATTGGCTATTTTACCATGCTTACCGATAACCTTACCCATATCATCGGGAGCAACTCTGACCTCAAAGATAACGGTTCTCTCGCCTTCTACCGGCTGGACTTCAACCTCATCGGGATAATCCACTAAAGATTTAATCAAATACTCCAGCAATTCCTTCATATAAGCACCCCCTGAAACGACCACCCGGGCAGTCATTGTTATCGGCTTCAAATTCTCTTGCATACCCGGTTACCCGTTATTTGCTTTATGTCGAGCAATCGATGATAACCCAGGCCCTTGCTGCCTGCATGAAACCTCAGGCTTCAGCAGGCTCCGGGCTTTCAACCCCGACAGACTCAGCGATCGTAGTTGCAGGCATTATGCCCTTCTGTTTCAGGAGTGAAACTACGGAATCCGATGGAGATGCTCCTGTCGCCAGCCAGTGATTCAGCCTTTCCTCGTCGATATTAATCTCGGCAGGATCGGTCAGCGGATTATAATACCCTAGGATCTCTATAAAACGTCCGTTACGCGGGGACCTCTTATCACATACGACCACACGGTAAAACGCCTGCTTCTTGGCTCCCATCCTTTTCAATCTGATTCTTGTCGCCACCTTGTTACTTCCTCCTCTTTATTGTTTATGCCTTGCTTGTCTGCCCTTTTAATTCATTTTTCTCTTAAAATGGGAACTTCGGCATCACGCCGTACGCTCCCTTATGTTCCATGTCCGACAGACGTTTCATCATCTTCTTTGCCTGTTCAAATTGTTTCAGCAGGCTGTTGACCTCCTGAACATTACATCCGCTTCCGCTGGCTATCCTGCGTCTGCGGCTGCCATCGATGATCTGGGGGTTACCCCGCTCCTGCCTTGTCATAGAGCCGATCATAGCCTCCACCCGGACCATCTGGCGCTCATCTATATTGATGCCGCCCTTATCTTTCATACGCTCAAAGCCGGGCACCATGGCCAACAGCTGATCCAGCGGCCCCATCTTGCGCATCCGGCGCATTTGCTGGGCAAAATCCTCGAAGTTGAAGCTATTGGTCTTCAACTTCTTTTCCAATGCCTCAGCCTCGGCCGTATCCACCGCAGCCTGGGCTCTCTCTATCAGGGTCAGGACATCTCCCATGCCCAGGATCCTAGAGGCAATACGCTGAGGATGGAATTCCTCCAGAGCGTCCAGCTTCTCTCCGACACCGATAAACTTTATCGGCAGGCCGGTGACCGCTCTGATGGATAATGCTGCCCCGCCGCGGGTGTCACTGTCAAAACGGCTCATGATATAACCGGTAAGCCTGACATGACTGCCGAATTCCTGAGCCACATTAACGGCTTCCTGCCCCATAGCGGCATCCAAAACCAGCAGAATCTCCTGCGGCCGGGATATCTCCTCCAGCCGGTGGATCTCTTCCATCATATCTTTATCAATATGTAAACGGCCGGCTGTATCTATAATGACCGTATCCAGCGATTGCTGCCCTGCAGCAGAAAGGGCGCCTCGCACTATATCCTCCGGACGGCTGTTTCCCATACTGAACACAGGCGTTCCGATACTCTCTCCAAGCACTTGCAACTGCTTGACGGCGGCAGGCCTGTATATATCGGCCGCCACCAGCAAGGGGCGTCTGCCTTCACGATTCAACAAACCGGCCAGCTTGGCTGCTGTGGTCGTCTTGCCGGAACCCTGAAGCCCTACCAGCATGATTACCGTCATGCCTGTGGATGAGCGAGCAAGCTTGCCTGCATCGTCACCCATAATATTTATCAATTCGTCATGGACTACTTTAATCACATGCTGAC
>JAQUEL010000098.1 GCA_028685295.1 bacterium | reverse complement strand
GGCCGTTTTCGGTATGGAACGATTGGAAGAGCGTTCCGGTATTGTACGTCATGCGATAAACATATATAAGAGGGTGGAAGCGTTACATAGCAGTATCGATTGTAATACTGCAGAGAAATATCTGGGCAGATTATGCTATATGGCGGTTCCGCTGTTCTCCGGAGAGAGGATCAACGGAGTCATAATTGTATACAGGGAAGAGGCTTTTTTTGAGCATGAAAAGTCACTGATGCAGGCAACCGCTGTTCAGGCCTCGATTGCTCTGGAAAATGCACGTTTGCATAGCAGCCTGGCATCATTCACAGAACGCGAACTGTGTTTAGCTGCCAGGATACAGCAAGGATTGCTTCCCAGGTCTCTGCCCCATACCGCTCGATATGATTTCGGCAGTAAAATACATTTTATGCGTGAAGTCGGCGGGGATTATTATGACATAATACCCCTTGGCAATGAACGGCAAGGCATAAGTATCGGTGATGTATCCGGCAAGAGCGTTCCTGCTGCCATTCTGGTAGCTATGGCAAAGTACGTTCTGCGTGCTTCGGCAGTAATGGAGAATGACCCCGCGAGATCTTTGGAAGCCGTCAATCGCAATATTATCAATGATCTCTCCCCGGAGATGTTTATAAGCATGTTCTATGGAATTCTGGATTTCTCCGATAACAAGCTCGTTTATGCCAATGCTGGTCATGAGCCGCCGCTGCTTTTCATAGAACACAGTCATAGTTGCCGTTTTCTGCATGCAACAGGCGTAGTACTGGGCGTAATGAGCAATAGTTCTTATCAGCACGCTGCTGTGGAGCTTAAACACGGCGATTGGCTGGTTCTATATACCGACGGAATTACTGAGGCCAGAAAAAGCGACGGTGAGCTTTTCGGCAGTCGCCGTGTTTGTGAGGCTGTTGAGCGTAATCATCATATATCTGCCCAGGTTATGGCGGAGTATCTCTTTAAGGAGGTTTATGATTACTCCAACGGTAAAATAAGCGATGATGTAGCGATCTTAGCGATTAACAGGATTGAATAATAAGGGGATAGGGGTCGACCTCCGAAGAGAGCACCATTCTTCGAAGGCTAAATGTCAACACCGGACTCCCGAAGGAAGGCTAGTGTTGGCGATAGCCGTAAATAGTGTTAAAATCTGGTATGGATGTTTAAGAGAGACATTTACAAGGGAAAGAGGTCAGAAGGACTTTTATGCCGGGAGGCGTTATGCAGATTAAAAAAGCGGTGACCGATAATCTCGACCAGCTTTTGCAGGTGCTTCCACCTTTGATCAGGAGGAATCTGGAAGCGCAACGTAATCTGAGCGACCTCATAGAGGTTGTTCTGGATTTGGGACGGGAGCCGGAAGCTCGCTTCCCGGATAAGTTCGTTTATCTTGAAGATAAATATGTTTCCGAAAGCGATTTGGAGTATGTAACTGCTCGGGTGGGCGATTTCGGTAAAGATAATCGTGCCGGAATAGAGCGTACTCTGCATCGTATTTCAGCTATACGTAACCGCCAGGGTAAGATAATAGGACTTACCTGCCGTGTAGGACGTGCCATATACGGTACAATCGATATTATCAGGGATATAGTTGAGCAGGGCAAGAGCATCCTCCTGTTAGGCCGTCCCGGTGTAGGCAAGACCACCAAGTTGAGAGAAGTGGCACGCGTTCTCAGCGATGAGCTGTTGCAGCGCGTTATAATAGTTGACACTTCTAATGAGATCGCCGGCGATGGCGATGTACCTCATCCCGCTATCGGACATGCCCGGCGTATGCAGGTAGCTTCTCCCGAGCTTCAACACGATGTCATGATAGAAGCGGTGGAGAACCATATGCCCCAGGTGGTTATCGTGGATGAGATCGGCACGGCGCTGGAAACTTTTGCCGCCAGAACTATAGCAGAGAGAGGTGTACAGTTGATTGCCACTGCACACGGTAACACGCTGGATAACCTGATAATCAACCCTACTCTGTCTGATCTGGTGGGAGGGATACAGACGGTTACTCTGAGCGATGAGGAGGCCAAACGACGCGGTAGCCAGAAATCGGTGCTGGAACGTAAAGGACCGCCTACCTTTGATCTTCTGATCGAGATCATGGATAAAAACAAGATGGCTGTCCATCATGATCTGGCGCATGTAGTGGACCAGTTTCTGAGAGGCGTTCTGCCCCGGCCGGAAATAAGAGTGATTACGTCTGATGGCCTGGTGGAGAAGATACGTCCTACAGAATTGGAGAATGCTCTTGTTAAACAGCCGGAACGCTATGAATCCAGGGAGAACGTGCCGCCATTGGTCAGGCTATTTCCTTACGGTATCAGCCGCAACCGTTTGGAGCGGGCTATTCGGGAATTGAAGGCACCGGTTCAAATTACAAAATTTATGGATGATGCCGATATGATTATTACTACCAGGGCTCAACAGCGGCGGGAGCCCAGGGTGCTGCATGAGGCAGAAGTGACGGGTAAGCCATTGCATATTCTGAGAAGCAACACGGTTTCACAGATAGCTTCCTGTCTGCGGGAAATCTTCAAAATCACTGATACCTCGGAAGAAGAGGAGGCACTGAGTGAGGCTGAGGAGGCTATTGAAGAGGTCGCTTCCGGGCAGGTGGAAACATTAGAGCTCAGGCCCAGGAATGCATATATCAGGCGTTTGCAGCATCAGCTTGTAGAGGAACATGGTGTTCAATCGGAAAGTATAGGGAGGGATCCCTATCGCAGAGTAAGGGTGTATAAGGAATGGTAACGCTTTAAATGGAAACCGTGGAACGGCAAATACGGAATGGGGTTTTTATAAGTATCGAGGGGCCTGAGGGTGCAGGCAAGAGTACGCATTTGAATCGGTTGAAGGATGCACTGGCAACAGAAGGTTATGATGTTATCTTAACCAGAGAGCCTGGGGGAACAACGATAAGTGATTCTATAAGGGCGTTGTTACTGGATGCAGGAAACGATAATATGACTTCCCTGACGGAGCTTCTCCTTTACGCTGCTGCCCGGGCGCAGCATATGCAGGAAGTGATAATACCCTCCTTGCAGGCAGGAAGAGTTGTTCTTTGTGATCGCTTCACTGATTCCACTATTGCTTATCAGGGCTATGGCAGAGGGCTGGATATCCAATTGATCAAGCATCTTAATGATTTGGCGACGGGTGCCGTCTACCCGCATCTAACGATAATTCTGGATCTTGATCCAGCTCTGGGACTTGAAAGGGTGAACCGGTTTCGCCACGGTGGTCAGGATAGCAAAGACAGGCTGGAGAGAGAAGATATCTCCTTTCATCAACGTATCCGCAAAGGCTTTTTACGATTAGCGGCAAAGGAGCCTGCCAGATATCGGATAATAGATGCTTCACGCTCAATCGAGAATGTTTTTGCATCGCTTTTTGCAACGGTAACGGATTATCTCAGGCACGGCAGGCAACAATCATGATATTCTTTGATATAATAGGCCATGCTGCCGCCCGGAAATCTCTTTGCGATGCTGTTAAGCGTAATCGTATTAGTAATGCTTATATATTCTGTGGCCGGCCGGGCATAGGAAGAACTTCTTTGGCAATGGCATATGCTGCTTATCTTAACTGTAACGGCAGGACATCGGATGATGCTTGCGGTGTTTGCTCCTCCTGCCTGAAAATTGCTTCGGGCGGACACCCGGACGTGACGGTCCTGAAGCCGGAACGTGCAGTTATTAGAATAGATGATGTTAGAGAGATGATCAGAGATTGCATCTATCCACCCTTTGAAGGCAATTGGAAGGTCTATATCATTGATGATGCAGATCGTCTGGGCGAAGGAGCAGCCAACGCTATGCTTAAAACGTTGGAGGAGGCTCCTGCCAGGGCTGTTTTCATTCTTATTGCCGGTAGTGCCGCAAATCTCTTGCCGACCATAGCTTCACGTTGCCAAATTGTAGAATTATTTGCACCGTCTCGTGATGAGTTGCTCGATGGATTGCGGCGGAACGTTGCTTCAACCGATGTAAGCAGGGCGGATGCGGCATATCGGCTGTCAGGAGGATTGCCATCCAAAGCATTTAAAATCCTTAAAGGAGAGGATATCTCCCTTGAAAAGGATCTATGGGAAGAGCTAATGGAGCATATTCTTTCCAGGGATCCTCTCAGGGCTTTGCGAGCGGCGGAGTGTATGCAGGTAATGGCGGCTGAATATGGTGATAGAATAGAAGGAATAATAGGCGTTTTGGATGAAGTGTGCCGTCGAATTGTACGTAATACCATCGAAAATGCAGAAGGGCCGTCGGCAGCTATTGCAATATCACTGGCTGAAGAAGCCAAGGCTGCTCTTCGGCTTAACGCCAATCCGCAGTTGACCTTGGAGAGTTTTATTATACAATTACAATTGCGAGGCTGAAGGCTGAAAAAAATAGGAGAGATCAGCTCTTTAGACTTAAAAGAGAGTGAAGTGGGGGAAGGAAATAAATGCATACGGTAGTCGGAGTAAGCTTCAAAGAAGCCGGCAAGATATATTATTTTGATCCACAGAATATCGAACTTCATGAAGGAGATATTGTAATCGTCGAGACCGCTTCCGGCCTCGAGAGCGGGCATATCGTCACCGGCAGTAAGCGTATTTCTCCTGAAGAGATCACCACTCCGCTTAAGCGAGTGCTTCGTCGTGCTGACGATCAGGATATGAAGCGTCTGGAGGAGAACAAGCAGAAAGAACGTAATGCTCTTCATATTTGCCAGAAGAAGGTAAACGAGCTGGGCCTGACTATGAAACTGGTGGAAGCGGAGTACACATTTGATCGCGGCCGAATAGTCTTTTACTTCACCGCAGATGGCCGTGTCGATTTTAGAGAGCTTGTGCGCAGGTTGGCAGCAGCCTTGAAAACCAGAATTGAGATGCATCAGATAGGAGTTCGTGATGAGGCCAAGATGATAGGCGGCCTGGGCATGTGTGGACGTTCTCTCTGCTGTGCCACCTTTCTGGAGGGCTTTCAGCCCGTATCTATTAAAATGGCCAAAGAACAGAACCTTTCACTCAATCCTACCAAGATATCGGGTATATGCGGACGTCTGATGTGTTGTCTTAATTATGAGAACGATTATTACAAAGAGGTCAGGTCACGTCTTCCTAAAGTCGGCACCCAGGTTGAAACAGAGCATGGACGGGGCACTATTATAGAGGTCAATGTTCCCAAAGAGAGCGTAATTGTGAGGCTTCTTGAAGCTGCCGGTCAGTTGGAACTGTCTGCGGACAGCATTAAATGCAGCCCTTGCAGTGGTCAGTGTAAAAAGAAGTAAGACGACATATAAATGCCGGGCACAGAATATGTGCCCGGCGACCTCTCTACGCATCAATTACTGGGACTTAGGTTCTTGCCATCCG
>JAQUEL010000097.1 GCA_028685295.1 bacterium | reverse complement strand
TACACTACTTTCATTATCAAACGTTATAAAAGTATAATATCCTGCCGTGATATTAGCAAGGAACAGTGGCTCGTCAGACATGCAGACCCAACTGATGATAGAGCCGTGCAGCGGAGAGACAGTAGATATCTCCTGCCAGCATAGCTAGAAGAATAACTATAGCCAGCGGCAAGGCAAAACGACGCGGCAACAGAGTCGAAAATCCGGAACCTATAAGAATGGCCACAGCCGGAAGCGCCGCCAGGAGATAACGCCCGCCCTCTACAGCCCGATAATCAACGGTCAGAGCATAATAAATAATACCAGCCAACGTAAATACTACCACACTCAGCAGAAGAAGGCTGATATTGCGATAGGATCTATGCTGTCGGGCAAGCCGGATAATACCGGCGATCGGCAACAGCGGCAGAAGAAATGCTGCCGCTATATAGATATGAAGATCATCAAAGAACCGCCTGATTATCCATAGAGGTGCCCAGAAGGAGATTATCGTCCGTTGCAGGATAGTGCTGATCGGTTTGACGAACAAGTCTAAATTCGCCAGCAGCATTATTATATCCATATTCTTTTGCATAGGCATCAAACAGGAGTAATAAATCAGCCGGCCGTAGCGCAGATAATTGAGGGCATACCACCATCCGCTGATAGCTAAGGCAGTCAAGGCAAAGACTCCCGCCAGATTAAGAACTTTATTTATTCCCAGAAAGGAACGTTTCCTCCAAAGCAGCACTGCAAAGAGGAAGGGCATGACAAATGAAGTCTGCTTGGCCAGAAAGCCTATGCCCGTAGCCAGCCCCATATAAAGAGAGATACGCTTATCAAAAGATCTATTTTTCAGGGAGATCATCAACAGATAGATAAAAAGACTGAAAGCAAATGTTGCCAGAAGATCGTTATTAATGACTCCGCTTTCTAAGGAGAAGAGCGGGTGAAAGGCCATCGTTCCCACAGAGAGTAACAAGAGTGCCGGTTTATCCGGAAAGAGGGCTGCCAGGCCGGATCCTATCAGCAGCAATGATGCCAAACCCAACAGTAGCGACAGAAACCTGATTGCATGCAAACGCCCATCCTCTGATAAAAACGGTGTGGCAACGTACACAACCGCTCCCAGAGCATAGTAAAGCGGCGGATGCTGGGCCTGGTGCGTTTCCGCTGCCTGCGGCAGACGGTGTTCCAGCGCCAGCACCTTAATATATTTGAGATGAGCGACCTCATCCGGACCGCCGCCGGGAGTAACCACAAAATTATAGACCGATGCTATAAGCAGATAACACAAAACTATGCCCCAGAGCAGATATTTCATGCTTGCTACACCACCCCAGGAAACACTAACAGATACCGGCACGGCCTGTCAATGCACTTCTTTGTCAGCCTACCCAGTTCATAATAACTCTGAGATAAACTTCTATGGCTTGCAAATACTCTTTAAGGGGAAGCGTTTCATCTATATGATGGGCCTGAGCCAGCTCTCCAGGCCCACATATGAAAGTAGGTATGCCGCCGATATTATTCAGGATACGAGCATCAGCGCCGGAAGGCAGGCCGGTAATCACTTCCCGTCCGACAGCCATCTTTACGGCTTCTTTCAGAACTTCAACCAAAGGATGAGCGGTAGAAGCTTCATACGGAGAGGTATTCAGCAGCCATTTCAGTTCCGGCGGGTTATCCCTGAGCCAGGGGTCTGCACCGGCTACAGCATTTATGCGCTCCTCTATCTCCTCCTTGATATCTTCTGTTCTTTCTGCAGGCAGATATTTTATATTTACCTTAGTCTCGCATTCCGCCGGGATAATAGAGGCCCCGTTTCCCCCATTAATCTGACAAAAAGAGATGGTAGGAGAAGGAAGAAGATTGTGTTTTTTGGCAATGGACCATTCGCGCTCCAGGCTTGATAGAGCTCTCATCACCTCTACCATCTTCTCAACGGCATTCACCCCTTTGCTCTTCATAGAAGCATGAGTGGATATGCCTCTGGTCCTGATTCTTAAATGCATGGCGCCTCGATGCGCACAAGCTATCTTCAGGCTGGTAGGCTCGGCTATAAGAGCAACATCAGCCTTATAGCCCCTGTCGACACAGGCCAGCGTTCCATTGCCGCCACCCTCCTCATCCACGGCGCTCTGAAAGATAATATCGCCCTTAAACTGCAGCTTCATTTCTTTGGCAATCTTCACAGCCATAAGCATGGCCGCCAATCCACCTTTCATATCCACTGCACCCAGGCCGGTTATCCCCTGCTCCCCCGTAGTGATAGTGCCGCTATGCGGATGGTGTTTCCAAAGAGCGATATCTCCCGGTGAAACGGTATCGGCATGGCCATTGAGGATCAGCGAACGGCCTCCTCCGATGCCCTTGAGAACGCCAACCACGTTGGGCCGCCCACGATAATCATGATCCGGGTTGAAATCTGGATATTTTTCGAGCCGGCCATTATCCGGCTCGAAAATATCCACTTCCACGCCGACGGTCCTCAATTCATCAGCGATATACTCCTGAATCAGGCCCTCTCCGCCCTGCCGCCCCTGCTCTATGACCTGACTGTCAAAAGCTATGAGCTGTTTCAGCAGACGAATAGCTTGATCCCTATTTTCTTTAACTAACCGTGCAACATTCACATTCTGCCGCATTCTTGCATCCCTCTACCACCGATATCACCTCATCGAGAATGGCCAGCCCCATATCTACCTCTCTTCTGGTAATAATCAGCGGCGCTACGATATTGATACGGTTGCCAAAATGTCCAGATATAGTCAACAACAGGCCCCGCTTGACCGCCTCTCTGATGATCCTCGTCGTCTCTTCCGAGGCCGGTTCCTTAGTTTCACGGTCCTTAACGAATTCCAGTGAGAGCATGAGCGCCTTACCCTGCACCTGACCTATCAGCTTATGCTTGCGTTGCAGCTCCTTTAATCCTTCCAGAAAATAGCCGCCCGCATCGACCGCATTAGCCATTAGATTATCCCGGTCCAACACCCTCAGCATGGCCAGTGCCGCTGCCGCACCAACCGGGTTTCCGGAGAAGGTAACGCTCTGTTTGATCGGCTTGAAAGTATCCATGATATCCGTACGGGCTATAATGGCCGCATTGGGGAAGGTGCCCGCCGTAAAGGCTTTGCCCACCATCATGATATCAGGATAGGTGTCCCAGGTCTCAATAGCAAAGTATTTGCCGGACCTGCCCCAGCCCATCTGAATTTCATCATCTATCAGCAGGATATCGTATTTGTCGCAGAGTTGACGTACTCCCTGCCAGAATCCGTCCGGAGGTATGATATATCCTCCGGCCCCCTGAGCAGGCTCCATCAGAATACCGGCCACCAGATTCGTTCCCTTTTTCCTGTCTATCAGG
The DNA here is from genome assembly GCA_028685295.1 of bacterium. Lineage (GTDB taxonomy): Bacteria > UBP13 > UBA5359 > UBA5359 > UBA5359 > UBA5359. The sequence goes on along the minus strand of JAQUEL010000097.1, from coordinate 2,008 downwards.
CCCCAAGTGGGATCAGATAGAAGGTTCTCCAGGTATTCCAGGCAGAACATCCCGCAGCTGCCCTTCTCCCGTCCGAACGGGCAACGGTAACAGTAAGGATAAGGCACCCGCACAGAACCATCCATCAGGGGAAAGAAACCCTCCTTGAGGAAGGCAAAGCTGCTCATGGTCAGGGTGCCGAAGGAACGTCCATGATAGGCACCGTGGAAACAGAGAATATAGGGCCGCCCGGTATACGCCTTGGCCAGCTTCATACCTACTTCAACAGCATTGGTGCCCCCGGTGTCATACTGCACCTTGCTATTGTTCTTCAGCTCTCCCGGCGCTATTTCAACCAACTTTTTGGCCAGTTCCACTCGCACTGACGTCGGCTGCTGAGCAGTGTGATGAACTCTATTCATCTGCTTATCAATAGCAGCTATAACCTCCTGAGGACAGTGTCCCAGATTCAAAGCAGCAAAACCGCTGGTCAGATCCAGAAAGGTATTGCCGTCGATATTTTTGACAAAGAGGCCGTCAGCCTCTTCAATAACCGGTGGTGTGCCATAGTTGGCAAAGCAAAGATCGCCTTGAGACTCATAAGCTTTCATATCCTCCAGCATCTTCACCGTCTTCGGCCCCGGAAAGGGAACCTTCATTTCGACTCTCTTATCCATCACTATTTACCTCCCGCCTTTATATGCGCCCGGTGGCGCAGTTCTCGGTTGTTGGCTATTGGTGTTCAGCTTCCCTGCACGCTTTTTTAAGCTGTACCTCCCCATAAAGTAACCACTTTTCTACTCTCTATAGATTCCAGCACAGCCAGAGCTACCTCCAGGGACTTCCTGCCCTCGGATCCATTGCATATAGGCTCGATATCTTCTCTGATACAACGGATAAAATGCTCGGCCTCTTCCCTAACGCCATCGCTGCCGGGATAGCTGTATTCCTCCACGTCCTCCTTGTCCCTGTCCAGCAGGCGGAGGTTGAAAGGATAATCCAAAGCCCCCTCTACCTGGGCCAGTCCCCTCTCATAATGAATATCCAGATACTCCCGGCTGATGCGCCTATCCGAGGTGCAGCCTCCTCCTATAGCGGCTATGGCCCCGTTCTTGAACCTCAGAGTGAAGATGGTCGAATCAGGCAGGGTGGGATGCTTGAACACGGCTCTGTTGCCTTCAGCATAGACGCTCTCCACATCTCCCATCAGGTAGATCAATCCATCTATGGCATGCACTACGTTCTCTACAATGATGCCGCGGGTTCCCTTATCCTGAAACTTCCATCCAGGATCATCTACCTTCCACAGGGGATAGGTATACATGGCCCACAGGGGCTTGCCGAAATCTGCTTCTCTCTCTTTCAAGCGAGAGAAGCTGCGGGCAAAACGATGCTTGAAGGCTACCATCAGCTTGATATTCTTCTTCTGAGCGGCGGCTATCATGGCATCACAATCTTCCAGAGTAGCGGCCATAGGTTTCTCGCAAAAGACATGAATGCCTCGCCGGGCTGCCTGAAGGGCGACTTCTTTGTGGGCAGTAGGCGGGGTGGCGATAACTATGGCATCCACCTGCTCTTTATCCATCATCCGGCTGCTGTCGTCATAGAACCTGATGCCTTGCAGATTTTTAATAACAGGTGTTCTCTTGACTACGGCTGTTACTTCTGCGCCGGGGATGCTACGGAAGATATCCATCAACTGCTCTCCCCACCAGCCTAAGCCTACTATACCTACTCGAACAGACACAACTTATCCTCCCTCTTTATTCTTTCTTCCACTTCTTTTCTGCCGGGCATACGCTGCATATTCACCCCGCCGCTTTGCTCCACCATGATAGAGGCGAAGGCAGAGGCGTATACAGCAGACCGGTAAGCATCTTCTGCTTTTATATATTCAGCCAAAAAGGCTCCGAACCAGCTGTCTCCGGCCCCGGTGGTATCTATAGCGCTGCCGGTGAATACGGGTACCCGGTGAATTCCTCTTCTTTCTTGCAATAAAGCTCCATCGGCTCCGCATGTCACAATGCTT
>JAQUEL010000024.1 GCA_028685295.1 bacterium | reverse complement strand
GGCAGCGGAGTGGATCCGGACGATCTTATAAGAAGCGGTGGGGCCAAGGCTTTCAGGGAAAAGATGGCCTGTGCCCACAATGTAGTTGAATATAAACTATCTATGTCTTTGAACCGTCATTCTGGTGATGGGACGGCGGTTCTTCGAGAGATGCTGCCGGTGCTGGCTGGAATTAGAGATGCACCGCGGCGAAGCAGGGCTGTCTCCTCCCTAGCGGCGGCGCTGGCTGGAGAACAGGCCGGGCAGGCGCAGATTTTGACAATGGAGCAGATGATCCATCGGGAACTGAGGGAAGCGGTTCGCCGGAATAGGGTACGCCGATCCGGAAATGAATATATAGCTCGGACGGTAACCGCCGGTAGCGATGGAGGTCGTTATCTTATAGCTGAGAAAGGATTACTCCGGGCTATTTTAGAAGATCGCGATTTTCTCAATGCTTGCCCGGAGGAGATCGGCCTTGAATATTTTGAAAATGATGCCTGTCGCTGGGTCTTTACCAGGATCACAGAGGGAGGCAATGTATCCGGTGAATATGATCTGCATCAGCTAGCCCTGGAAGGAGGGCCGCGAGTAGAGGAATTACTAACGGATATACAGATGCAGGAAGATAATATGACAGAGCAGGCAATCCGTGATTATGCGGAGTGCCTGATGGAGCGCACGGCAAAAAAGCGGTTGCAGGAGTTGGAAGTTAAAATAAAAGAAGGCCTTGAGAAAGGAACCATAAGTGCTTCTGACAAATGTTATAAAGAATACAGGAGATTGATCTCTTATTTACACGGCCGTTGATAGGCCGGCCTCTTATTCCGTAAGGAGGAATAGATGAGCCGCGTAGAGAAAGTTAAAAAGTTAATAGAAAAGGGAAAAAAGCGAGGCTCGCTGACTTATGAAGAGATAAGTGAGGCCATTTTGGAAGGCGAGGACCTGGATACCGAAGAGATTGAGAATGTCATGGAAACGTTTACCGATATGGGTATCAAGGTCATTGACGCTGTAAAGCCTGTTCCTGAGGATGAAGAGCCTTCTTTTACGGAGGATGCGGTCGAAGAGGAAGAGGAAGAGAAAGAGCCTCCGGAGATACTGCCTACTGTTCCCGAAGGTGTGCCGGTTGATGATCCTGTACGCATGTATCTTAAAGAGATCGGCAAGGTGCCGCTTTTAACTCCTGAAGAAGAAGTGGATCTGGCTCAGCGCATTGAGGTGGGTGATATCAATGCTAGGCGTAAGCTTATTGAGGCCAACCTTCGTCTGGTGGTCAGTATTGCCAAAAAATATGTGGGCCGGGGGCTCTCCTTTTTGGACCTTATCCAGGAAGGAAATATGGGACTTATCCGGGCCGTAGAGAAGTTTGATTATAAAAAGGGCTATAAGTTCAGCACTTATGCTACCTGGTGGATACGACAGGCCATTACTCGTGCTATTGCTGATCAGGCGCGCACTATCCGTATTCCCGTACATATGGTGGAAACCATAAACAAGCTGATAAAGATTTCTCGTCAGTTGCTGCAGGAGCTTGGTCGGGAACCCTCCATAGAGGAAATAGCCAGTGGTATGGAGATGCCGCCGGAGAAGGTGTCGGAGATCATCAAGATTTCGCAGGAGCCGCTCTCCCTTGAAACGCCCGTGGGTGAAGAGGAGGATTCCCACCTGGGCGATTTCATAGAAGACCGGGATGCCTTGGCGCCCACTGATGCCGCTTCCTTTACTATGCTGCGCGAGCAACTGGATGAGGTGCTTGAGACCCTGACCCCACGCGAGCAAAGGGTGCTGAAGCTGCGTTTCGGATTGGATGATGGGCGCACCCGCACGCTGGAAGAGGTGGGACAGGTCTTCGGCGTTACCCGCGAGCGTATCCGCCAGATAGAGGCCAAAGCCTTGCGCAAGCTCAAGTATCCCAGCCGTAGCAAGCGCCTGCGGGATTATCTGGATTAAAACCGTAGTTTGGTTGACTGCATATAAACGCCCCTTCAAGGGGCGTTTCCCTTTATCCAGGCTGGGTATAAGAGAGCGTACAGTTTATGAAAAAGGAGCTTGTGCGTGCCGGGAGATGCAGATGATTATCAAAGCCGATCTGAAGGCGGAGAAGCGGAAATAACGCCGGAACTGAAAATGCGGCTGGTCGCTCTCTCTGAGGAGATACGCCTCTTAAGGGAACTTCTGGCCCGTTTGCGGCTGGATCAGTACGTCCGTGCACTTCTCAGCAACAGACATATAATCTGGATGGGATTGTTAAGCGGTATAGCTAACGGTTTGGGAGCTGTTATCGGTGCCACGCTGGTGCTGGCCATTTTAGTGTATATCTTGAGCCACCTGGAGGTAATACCTGTTATCGGCAAGTTTGTGGCGGAGATAGTCAAGGTAGTAAAGCATTCAACCCTGCCCTAAGCTGATAGAGAATAGGGGTCAGGTCTACATTCTTGACAGAGGCCTTTGCGGTATCAAGTAACAAGGGATGACTAACTTCTCAAATGCCCCTGTCCGTAAGCGATCCATTTGTAAGTGGTCAGCTCCTCCGGGCCTACCGGGCCGCGGGCATGCAGTTTATCCGTGCTGATGCCTACTACCGCCCCCAGCCCATAATCGCCGCCGCCGGAAAGGCGGGTGGAGGCGTTTACCAGGACTGAGGCGGAATCCACTCCGGAGACGAATTTTTCAGCCAGACCGATAGAGGTGGTAATGATGCCGTCGGTATGGCCGGAGCCGTAGCTGTTGATATGCTCTATGGCTGCATCTACGCCGTCCACCACTTTGATGGAGAGTATGGACGCCAGGTATTCCGTCGTCCAGTCAGCTTCATCGGCCGGCTCCATATCGGTTACAGCCCGGGCATGGGGACAGCCGCGCAGCTTCACACCCTGGGCTTTAAGAGCTGTTGCCACGGCCGGGAGAACACGCTGGGCGGCACCGTCATCTACCAGCAGCGTCTCGAGCGCATTGCAGACTTCCACCTTTTCGCATTTTGAATTGACTACTATGGCTACAGCTATATCGATATCGGCATCGGAGGCTATATATTGATGGCAGATGCCGTCATAATGTTTGATAATCGGAATGCGGCTCTCAGCCGATATCCGTTCTATCAGGGATTTGCCGCCACGGGGAATGATAACGTCGATCAGCCTTTCCTGCTGCAGAAGTTCGCCCACTGCTTTCCGGTCCGCTGTTCCGACTATCTGAACAGCCTTCTCCGGCAGCCCGGCTTTGCTGGCCGCACCGGCCATGATATCGGCCAGCAGAGTGTTGGTACGCAGTGCTTCGGAGCCCCCTCTGAGGATGACGGCATTGCCGCTTTTGATGCATACGGCTGCTGCATCCGCCGTCACGTTGGGACGTGATTCATAGATGATACCTATGACACCGAGAGGAACACTAATTCTTTGTACTCGCAGGCCGGACGGCCCGGTATGCCCCTTGGTTATTACGCCCAGAGGATCGGGCAGAGAGGCTACTGCCGCCAGCCGGTCTGTCATGTAACGGAATGCTTTATCAGAAAGCTTTAGACGCTGTAGAAGCGGACCGGCCAAACCGGCAGCCGCAGCCTCGGCCACATCCTGCTCATTGGCAGCCATTATAGTATTTTTTGTCTTTTCCAGCTCTTTGGAGATGGTCAGTAATGCTTCAGTGCGCTGCCTTCCTGAAAGAGTTCCCAATATGCGTCCCGCCAGGCGGGCATCCTGAGCCATCCGTGTAATCATGTTCTCATTCTAACTAGCGACAAGGCTCTCTGTCAATCGCAGATGCAAAGTTAAGGCGACAGAGGTGCGGGCCCTGCCGGTGTCGGCAGAGCCCGGAAATGGAAGATTCAAATGCTGCTGCCGTTTTACTTATGGCTCTCTTCACTCATGGCCCGTTCGCCGCGCTCTATAAGTTTCTTGACCATATATCCACCCAATTTGCCGGCCTCTTCCGTAGTCATATTCGGGCCGATGTTGGTGATGCCTAGATCTTTGCGGGCTTCATCTTCTAGCTCCCTTAGGGTGGCCTCCTTACTCGACATGCCCTCCGCCATAGTATCACCTCCTTTTAAATAAGCACTGTTTTTCTGCAATTCAGGTGTATACCGATATTCGATCATTATAAATCGTTAATAGAGTATTCCCTTCGTATTAATTGTTAAACATTTGTTGGAATTTTATTTGTATAATTGCGTTTGCAAAGGTATAATAATGTTTACGTTTATATAACCTGCCTCAGTAAGCATAATCGCCTGATCTTTTAAAATATAATTAATTTTTGCTGAAAAAATTGACAGATAGGTACTTTCCAGAGCTTCTATTTCCATATGGAGGCAATGATTTTATGAATGACAAGGAGAGGAGAGACATGCCATCTCCGTCTGTACGACCGCTTAATGAAAAGTTATATTTTAATGATAATGTAAAATTCAAGTTTCTGAATGAGGCTCGGGATGCCATCTTTTTGATCGATATGGATGGAACGGTGCTGTATTTAAATGAAGCAGCCTGCAGGTTACGGTGTCGTAATAAGGAAGAGCTACCAGGGGCCGGATATGATCGGCAAAGGCTGCGCAATACTATTCTTCCGGAGTGGCATTTATCAGAGCTTCTGGATAAGAAGCATATAGCTATGGAGAAGAAGGCCCTGCGCAAAGATGGAACGACCATATATCTGGATATAAATGCCTGCATAGTGGAAACGGATAACGGCAGTTCCATACTGGCGGTCGCCCGTGATATCACAGAACGTAAGCAAAGGGAAGAGCATTTGCTCAAATCTCATAAGGAATTAGAAACATGTATAAAAGAGAGGATGGAAGAGCTGGCCAGGATCAATGAGGCTTTGGAGGCAGAGAAAGCAGAAAAGATAAAGTTGAAAGAGACGCTCAAAAAGAGTATCGCACGGCTGAAAAAGGCTGAGAGAATGAAATCCGATTTCATTTCCAGAGTTTCTCATGAATTGCGGCATCCTTTGACCATGATCAGCGGCTATACGGATTTGCTGGTTGCTTCCAGGCTGGGACCATTGACTGCAGAACAGGCCGAAGCGCTGAGGGTAACGGATAGCCATGTTGAGCGGTTACAGGGCCACATAGAGGAGCTGCTCAATCTTTCAGTGATGGAAAGCGGACAGGTAAGCCTGGATACGGGTATGATTGATATAGTCAGCCTTGTGGAGAAGAGAGTGGCATTTTTTCAGAGTGCTTATAACAGGAAAGGCCTTTATCTTAAGCTTCAAATTGAGGGCCTTATTCCGCAGGTTTCCGGTGATTTACGTCGGCTTACACCGGTAATGGATAACCTTCTGGATAACGCTTGCAAATTTACCGACAGGGGAGGAGTAACTGTTCATATCAAACAGCAAGAAGGATGGGTTCGCCTAGAGATAGCCGATACAGGTATAGGCGTTTCTGAAGAAGATATCAATCATATTTTTGATCGTTTTTATCAGGCTGAGCCCATATTGACGCGGATACGTGAAGGAACAGGGCTGGGACTTCCTATTGCCAGAATATTAGTGGACATACAGGGTGGGCGTATCTGGGCAGAGAGCCCCGGCCGCGGCTGTGGCAGCTCCTTCATTGTGTTGCTGCCTTCAATTTCTGTGGATTAGCGTTAATCCTTGCTCCTGTCCCCAAGGCTTGCTATAATCTTAAGGTAAATATTCAGGCATTTGCGGCCGTCAGATACGTAGATGGTCCAGGCTGTACAACAGGAGTGTTATTTATGGCTATAGATGTAAAGCAGTCTTTGGAAGAGCGTTGTATCAATTCTATCCGTTTTCTCTCGATTGATGCTATTGAGAAGGCCAAAGCCGGGCATCCGGGTATGCCGATGGGTACAGCACCCATGGCTTTCGTCCTCTGGGATAAGTTTATGAAGTTCAATCCCCGCAACCCCGCTTGGGCAAATCGCGATCGTTTTGTGCTGTCTGCCGGCCATGGATCGATGTTGCAGTATGCTCTGCTTTATCTTACCGGGTACGAGAGCATAACTTTAGACGATATCAAGACTTTCCGTCAGCTGGATTCCAAAGCTGCCGGGCATCCGGAGAATACCGTCACGGCCGGTGTGGAAGTGACTACAGGCCCGTTGGGGCAGGGTATTGCCAATGCTGTAGGCATGGCTATGGCCGAAGCTCATCTGGCAGCGCGCTTCAACCGTCCGGGATTCGATATTGTAGATCATTACACCTACGCAATTATGGGCGACGGATGTAATATGGAGGGCATCTCCCATGAAGCCTGTTCATTGGCCGGGCATCTGGGGCTGGGCAAGCTGATTGCTTTCTATGATGATAATCATATTTCCATTGAAGGTTCAACAGATCTGGCTTTTACTGAAGATGTGGCCATTCGTTTCAAGGCATACGGCTGGCATGTTCAGACCATTGAGGATGGTAATGATCTAGAGGATATCGGCCGTGCCATAGCAGCTGCCAAGGCTGTTACGGATAAGCCTTCCATGATTAAGATACGTACCACTATCGGTTATGGTTCACCCAATAAAGCCGGCACCAGCACTGCTCACGGCGAGCCGCTGGGGAATGATGAGGTTCAGGCTACTCGTAAGTGCCTGAGCTGGGAACATGAACCCTTTGATATACCGGATGATGTCCTGAACTATTTCCGCCGGGCCATTGATAGAGGTGCCGGTTATGAAAAACAATGGAATGAACTCTTCAATAATTATAAAGCTGAATATCCTGAAAAGGCTGCTGAGTTTGAGCGCATCATGTCCGGCCGTTTACCGGAAGGATGGGAGAAGGCTTTGCCCGTCTTCACTCCTGACGACAAAGCTGAAGCTACCAGAAGTTTATCCGGAAAAGTATTGAATGCTTTGGCCGAAGTCCTGCCGGAGTTGATGGGAGGTTCTGCTGATCTGGCCCCCTCTACTAAAACACTGCTTAAATCCTCGAGTGATTTTGCTAAAGGTGCTTATGAGAATCGCAATCTCCATTTCGGTGTGCGGGAACATGCCATGGCTGCTATATGCAACGCCATGGTTTTGCACGGCGGAATTATTCCGTATTGTGCTACCTTCATGGTCTTTGCTGATTACATGAGAGGGGCGATGCGTGTTTCGGCTATCTCCAAGGCCGGCGTTCTCTATATTTTAACGCATGATTCCATCGGTGTGGGCGAGGATGGCCCCACGCATCAGCCGGTAGAAACATTGGCTTCGATGAGAATAATACCCAATATGCTGGCTATACGTCCTGCCGACGGTAATGAGACTTCCGGCGCCTATAAGGTAGCCGTGGAGAACCGCCACCGTCCTACCGCGTTGGCTCTGACCAGACAAAACCTGCCGCATCTGCCCGGCTCCTCAATAGAAGGTGTAGCCAAAGGTGCGTATGTGCTGCGAGATAGCGCAGGCACGCCGGAGATTATCCTGATAGGTACCGGTTCTGAACTTAGCCTCTGCCTGGCAGCGGCCGAGCAATTGATAGCTGATGGCCATAGCGTTCGAGTGGTCTCTATGCCCTGTTGGGAACTCTTTGAAGAGCAGGATGCTGCTTATAAAGAGGCTGTGTTGCCGGCGGCCGTAGCCAAGAGAGTTGCTGTTGAGGCCGGAGTCAGCTATGGCTGGCAGCGTTATGTCGGAGCAGAGGGAGAGATAATAGCGCTGGATCGTTTTGGTGTCTCTGCCCCCGGCAAGGCCTGTATGGAGAAGTTCGGTTTTACGGTGGATAATGTGCTGGCTGCAGCCCGCAAAATTTTAAGATAATCCGGAGGTAAATGCTTTGTTGAAATTGGCTTTTATGGGTTTTCGCCATGGGCATATACTGAGCTTGTATGACCATGCTGTCCAAAACGAAGATGTTGTTATTGCAGGGTCCTGCGAAGAGGATGCTCAGACCGCAGCACAACTGCGGCAGGGCGGCCGGGTGGAGCTGACCCATGATAATTACGGACGTATGCTTGATGAAGTGGACTGCGATGCCGTAGCCATTGGGGATTATTACGGCAAACGTGGTGCAATCGCTATCGAAGCTCTGAAAAGAGATAAACATGTTATTTCTGATAAACCCATTTGTACCAGTCTGGAAGAGCTGGAAGAGATAGCTTCTTTATCCGACCGGAAGGGACTCAAAGTGGGTTGCCAGTTGGATATGCGGGACAACGGGAAGTTTCAGCGTATCAGGGAACTAGTGCAAAAGGGTGCCATCGGGGATGTGCATGCCGTATCCGTCGGCGGGCAGCATCCTTTGATGTTCGGAACACGTCCCGGCTGGTATTTTGAGAAAGGCAAGCACGGCGGCACCATCAACGATATAGGTATCCATGCTGTAGATATGGTCCCCTGGATAACAGGCATCTCTTTTGTTCGTGTAACGGCTGCCAGAGCTTGGAACGCTTTTGCTGCGGAAGTACCTTACTTCAACGATGCGGGACAGTTCATGCTGGAGATGGCCAATGGCTGTGGCGTTTTGGGAGATGTCTCCTACTTCATGCCGGACAGTATGGGCTACAGACTGCCGCAATACTGGCGCACAACCCTCTGGGGACGAGAAGGCGTTATCGAGGCATCCTATAATACTCCGCAGATATCGCTAGCTCAAAATGGCAATCAGGAAGTGGAGATGATAGCACCGGGTGAAGGTACCCCGGGTGGATATCTCAGATCATTTATCGCAGAGATCAAAGGAGATAAAGGGACCGTCTCTCTTTCCACCACTGAAGTTATTCGATCTTCCCGGATAACCTTGAAGATACAGCAGGCTGCCGACCAGGGTCTGTGCAACATAGCTTTATAGCAAAAGCTGACCTCAACGAACACTGAGAAAAGATAAGACGCAAAGAGAGGAAAAAAGCGGTCAGGCGTTGAATTAGGATATTGTGGAAATTTTCCACAAACTAATGGTTGATCCCGAAAAAGGAGGCAATATGATGAGTAGTAAAAACGTTTCCATCAACCTCATCAATACCATCGAAGGTTCTTTGCTGGAGGATTTCTTTCCGGCCGGCTGGGACATGGAGAGGATAGATGCCTGTTGCAGCAACCCTCCGGAGGCTATTCTTGACCGGCAGCCGTGGTGGAATGAAGGATTTGAACCCATTTCTTGCGAAGCGCTGGCTGATTTTGATGCCATGTTGGGTCATGAGATAGCTTTGCAGATAAGGCTGGCCCGTGAGTCTGGTCGCAAGCTGGCTCTGATTCTTCCTGTAGGGCCTATGGGCATGTATCGCTGGGCAGTCTACTTTCTTAAGGAGTGGGGCATCAAATGCGATCATCTCTATGGGTTCAATATGGATGAATGGAGCGATGCGGAGGGTAATACCCTGCCTTCCGATAATCCCGGTGCCTTCCGGTTCGCCATGGAGAAAGCTTTTTACGGCCCTTTGGGCGAGCTGACCGTTCCTGAAAAACAGCGGCATTTTGCTACTCGTGAGGTTCTGCCTACTTATGCAGAGCGCATTGCCGCTCTTAAGGCGGAGGGAGCGCTGTTGGAGGTTATCTTCGGCATAGGGCGGGTATTTCATATTGCCTTCTGGGAACCGCATTTTGCAGCAGAGTTCTCCACCGATGAAGAATGGAAAAAGCAAACTCACAGGCTGGGTGCCAAGCTGCATCCCTTAACGATAGAGCAGAATGCTATCACCAGCTTTAAGAGCCGGACAACTCTGGTGCCCGCCAGGGCCAATACCATAGGGCCGGGACTCTTCTTGCAGGCAGACCGTATTATCGGTGGTGCCGATGGTGTATTAGGGCGCGGCATGCAGTGGCAGGGTCTGAGTCTCTGGGTAACCTTCCGCTATGGTCCGACACGTTGGATACCCAGCAGCTATATGCCGACTCTGCCTGGCAGGCTCTTCTTCCTTAAGGAGTTGGCCGGTCCGCTTGGGGCCGAATGCAATTAGCAGGGCCTTTATATGTCCAGGATAAGTTGTGATTTTCATTCATCAGCTCTGGGTATGGCCACCGGCATAGAGATCATCCTGCCCCAGCCGGATATGAGCACCCTCAGCCGGAAGCGGATAGAAGCAGGCTGGCCCGTCCTCTATCTGTTGCATGGACGATCAGATGATCATACTATTTGGCAGCGCCGGACCTCGATAGAGAGATACGCTATGGCTAAGAACTTAGCTGTGGTTATGCCGGATGGCGGCAGAAGCTTCTATACCGATATGGCCAGGGGATATAACTATCGCACCTTTATCTGTGAGGAACTGCCGGAGATTGTCCGTTCATTCTTCCGCATCTCCACAGCCAGAGAAGATACATTTATAGCCGGTCTCTCCATGGGCGGGTACGGAGCCTTCAAAATCGCCTTGAGCTTGCCGCAGAACTTTGCCGCTGCCGCCAGTTTGTCCGGGGTTATGGATATAACGTCTTTTATGGATAGGGAGCTGGATAAAAGAGAGGCCCGGAACATCTTTGGAGAAGACCTGATCATTACGGATACCGACAATGATCTCTTCCATCTGGTTGATCGGTTTATTTCCAATGAAAATGCACCTGAACTGATGCTTTATCAGTGCTGCGGCACGGAGGATTTTCTTTATCAGGATAACCTGCGCTTTCGTGATCATACTGTATTGCTGGGACTTAACCTACTCTATGAAGAAGGGCCCGGTAATCATGAATGGGGATACTGGGATAAACAAATTGAAAAAGTTATTGATTGGTTGCCGGTAAAATAAAAGCCACCAGGTCATAATGGTGTGTGCAGTGAGGTAAAGAATGCTGTTTGAAAAATTTACAAGGAAAGGCTCCGAGTTTTTAGGAGTTAAATATCCTATTATTTCAGGAGGTATGACCTGGATCAGCGATTTTGAGCTGGTACGGGCCGTAGCCGGCAACGGGGCTTTCCCCGTTCTGGCCGGCGGCAATATGCCACCCGAAATCTTTGAGAAAGAGGTGGACAGGTGTATAGAGAATCTTGATAAGCCTTTTGCAGTTAATCTGATCACCATATCTCCCAATTATCAGGTCCAATACGAAATTCTGTTGAGCAAAAAGGTGCCTTTTGTCGTCTTTGCCGGTAGCTTTCCCCGTAAAGCGGATATACAGGGGATGAAAGAATCCGGGAAAAGGACTATGTCCTTTGCTTCAGAGGGATCGATAGCAGAGCAGCAGATAAGATTCGGTATTGATGCTCTGATTTTAGAAGGCAGCGAAGCAGGGGGACATATAGGCCATGTTTCCCTAATGGTGCTTCTGCAGCAGGTGCTGTTTAACTACGATCAGGTGCCCGTGTTTGTTGCTGGAGGCATAGCATCCGGCAGGATGATAGCGCATCTGCTGCTGATGGGTGCCGCCGGTTGCCAGTTGGGCACGGCCTTTGTTATGAGTGAGGAATGCACCGCACATGCCAATTTCAAAAAAGCCTTCGCCAGGGCACATGCCAGGCAGGCTATCGCCACGCCGCAATATGATTCCAGGCTGCCTGTGGTAGCTGTGCGAGCCATAAAAAATCAAGGAACGGATAAATTCGGCCGGCTTCAGCTTGAGCTGCTGGAAAAATTGGAAGCAGGGATTATTTCCAGAGAGCAGGCTCAATATGAGGTCGAGAACTTCTGGGTAGGAGCATTGCGTCGTGCTGTTGTAGACGGGGATATCGAGGACGGTTCTTTGATGGCAGGACAGAGTGTAGGATTGGTTCGGGAGGTGCTGCCGATGAAGAGCATCATAGAGAAGCTGGTGCACGAGGCACGAGCCGAATTAACCGCAGTGCAGAACAGGCTGAATACGCAGTCTGTCTAAGCGTAATCTGCTAGCAGCCTTCAACCTGATTATCTACTTGAGCAACTGAGTGCTTCCCGATGTAATAAGACCGTAATTGGGAGCGGTTGTACTCCCTTTTGCATCATCTGCTACAGCCCGGATAAGGGTGCCTTCCACCCAGCAATCATTGCCTGAGCCGTAGCATCCCTCCAGGAAAATGAAGGCAAAGCCCCTTATTTGGACCGTGCTGCGCCCACTGAGATCAAGAGCCTCGATTACGGGCACAACACCGGTCCGCGCGCAGCCGGAAACATAATTTGAGGCTGTGCACGGAGGCTGATGCTTGCACAGGTTGACACGATAAGTTATACCTTTCAATGTGGGGCCTGACATATTACCGGGCTCCAATGGTACCCATTCTTCTGCATCCTGATCAATGCTTATCAGGCCGGGGTAGCCGTACATGATGTTATTTTCAAAAGTGGAAGCTCCGTTGCCTCCTAACGCCAGGGCACCGTAATAACCATGAGCGCCGCTGCCGCCTCCCTCTTTAAGAATAATTTTTTGCCCAAAGGTAAAATCATCCCAGACTATGCCGAAAGGCAGACAGCCTTTAGCGGTTGAAACAGGGCCGCCAGGCAGGCCCACAGCCGCAGCCTGTGCTTTGATAGTCATAGTGTTTATACCCAGCAGCTTCATAAAATGTGTAGATATGATTCTTACGGAGCTTACTTTGAGACAGCGCTCGGCAGGGTAATCAGAGGTATCCGCATCCTGATAAGGCGTTATCACGGTCACCTGATCATTGCCGATATTATAAACAGCGGTGGTACCGTTATTGCTTTGCAGGGCGGCATCTCTGTTTAGATTGCGACTGTAACCATCTATTGCATAATTTGTTATCTCTTGGGCTGTCGGTATAGACTTTGCCCCTGCCAGGGCTGCGGCATCACAGCAGTTCTGCAGCCGAGCCCGGGCAGCAAAAGCAAATCCCATATCAACGGCCAACCCTATGGCGACCAGCAGAAGACCGAGAAATACAGCTGCTAAAACGACAACCTGTCCCGACCTGAGCTTCTTTTTATTTAAATATCCGATCATTGTCTTGCTCCTTTTACTTCCGGGCCTGCTTTATACGATTGAATGCAGGCACAGTAAATGCTACTGAATATTCGAGGGATTTAAGTGCCTATTAGGTTATATTATACCAGATCAAGCACTTGCACGGGTATGATTATTTTCGTCGATGGGGATGGGGCAATTCAGCTTATGAAGTTACAGCTCTATGCGGGTCAGGTCTTTGACCGTTGGTGCATGAATAACCTTGCCGTCACAGGCATAGCGAGAGCCGTGGCAAGGGCAATCCCAGGTCTTTTCAGCGGGGTTCCAAGAGACCATACAGCCCATATGAGTACAAACAGGAGAGAGGGCGTAAATCTTTCCCTGCTCATCTCTATAAACGGCTGCTTTTTCGCCATCTAGCTCTATTACTTTACCCTCTCCTTTGCTAATTTCCGCCAGATTTTTGATGCTCTCTTCAGATAGATATCCGCTGATAAGATGCTTTACTGCCTGGACATTTCGGCTGGCAATGCTCTTGACCGAGGCCGGTAGGTTCAATCTGGCAGGAGAGTAAAGATTCTTCCATGGATTGCTGCGGCCCAGAATAAGATCGGAGAGCAGCATGCCTGCAATAGTGCCATGTGCCATCCCCCACCCTTTGAAGCCGGTAGCTATAAAAATTTTATCCGATGCTGGTGCCAGGCTGCCGATAAACGGTATCATATCCGCTGATTTGTTATCCTGAGCGGACCAGTGGTAATCTATCGATTCTATATCGAAGAAACGTCTGTAGTAGCTCTCCAGGTTTTTGTATCGTTGTATGGTATTGCCGCCTTGTCCTGCAGGGTGTTCTTCGCCTCCCGCCAGCAGATACGCTCCGTTATTTGCCAGATGATGAGGGCGCAGTGAATGGAATTGGTCCTCATTGCTGTAAAAGAGGCCCTGCGGGGGTTGGTTCTTAAGCCTCAGCCCCAGGACATAGGAACGAACCGGTGTCAAGCGCATAAAGAGCTTGAGAGGATCGAATATAGGGTAGTTGGTGGCTATAACCACATATTGTGCCCGTATAGCCCCTCTATCGGTTCTTACTATACAAGGATTACCCTCTTCTATATTAATGGCTCTGGTATTTTCAAAGATCCTGCCGTTACCGTTGTTTATCTCATCGGCAAAGGCCAGCAGATACTTTCTTGGATGGAAATAAGCCTGCCCGTCAAAACGTGCGGCACCTTTGACCGGTAACGGTAGGGGTGGCGTATCTACGTAGGATACCGCCAGGCCCAGTTTTTCCCCTGCTCTTACCTCAGCCTCTATCTCAGCCTTTTTATCTTCCGTTACGGCATAGATATATGCCGGCAAAGGTGTAAAATCGCACGCTATATTCATCTGCATAATAAATGAAGCTACTCTGTCTATGGCAGTCTGGTTGGCATCGGCATATACGTCGGCTTGCTCCTGACCAAATTTATTTAGTATGCGGCTGTAGCAGATCCCGTGGGCCAGAGTTACCTTGGCCGTAGTATATCCCGTAACACCGTTAACTATACGTCTGGATTCGGCAAGCGCAACCTTCAAGCCGGCTCTCTTCAACAGCAATGCTGAAGTCAGTCCGGCAATGCCGCCTCCTATAATGGCAACATCTGCATCCGTATCCCCTTCCAGGCAGGGAAAAGCCGTGTCGGGTGTCGTATCGATCCATAGGGAAACGGGTTTGCCGGGCAACTGGCTCGATGGTTGACATATCTCTTTATCATCCATATAAGGACTATTCCCGTGCAGGCGGCAGGTCAAACTTCTTATGTACGTCTTTTCTTGCAATAATCTTTGCAATCCGCAGCTGCTCATAAATCATGATCTTTCAGTTTGGAATGATTTTTGCCGTGAAAGGCCTTGCTTGCCCGGTATAAAGATAGCGGCATAAAGGTTTGAATTTGAGGTGGTAAAATGGCAAAGTATAACTATGATCTTTTGAGCGTACACACGAAGAATAACGGCAAAAACCGCCTGATCGCCGAGGGTGCACTGGCAAACCAGGGCGTGGATGTGCTTAAACGTTACTCATTGGCAGGAACTGTTCTTGGTATGCTGGCTCGGTTGAAATCGTCAAAGGAGATTAACCTGCTCAGCCTGGAATTTGAAGTTGATACCGACAAAGGATTGCTATCCTGCCAGGCAAAGGGGAGGATGTCCTCTCTGGTGGCAAAGGAATTAGAAAAATTTCGGGACAGAGTTCAGGTTCTGGGGCGTCCTATAGCAGTGCGAGAGGGAGGCTTTGTCTATAATCTTTACCAGCCGCCTATTCCTTCACAGCGTTTTATTAACTCCATGTCCAGGTTAGTAGTGCAGGGAAGAGAACTTATACGGCCGGCAACCTGCACTCTTCAAGTAACCACCAAATGTCAGCTGAATTGCTATCATTGCAGTGCCGCCCGGTACAAGACCGATCGTCGGACCGAACTAACTGCGGAAGAGATGAAATCGGTCATCCGGCAGGCCGAGGCCCTGGGTTGTTTTAATATCGTCTTTACGGGTGGCGAGCCGCTGCTGCGCCGCGACATCTTCGAACTCATCTCCTTTATCAACCGTGATCGGGCACATCCTTCCATGTTTACCAACGGATTATTGCTTACTGAAGAGAATATATCGCATCTTTGCGATGCCGGATTACACTCTGTGATGGTATCGCTGGATGACCCACGCTCTCATGTCCATGATGAATTACGTCGGATTCCGGGAGGGTTCGATAAAGCGGTGGCAGGTATAACCCGTGCTCTGGAAGCCGGTATTTTGGTGGGCATCTCCACTTACGCCGGACCTGAGGACGTGCGTGAGGGGCGTGTGAAACAGATGATTGAGCTAGGCAAGAAATTAGGGGTGCATGAAGTCACCATCTTCGATATCGTACCTACGGGCAAACTTCTGCAAAGCCAGGAGGAGCAGCTTCTCTCAGCCGAGGATAAGCGGCAGTTGATAGAGATGGAGCGTGAGTATAATACAATGGAAGGCTATCCTCACATCATCACCCAGGCTCTGGTCAACGGCCCGGAGGGTTCAGGCTGTTTTGGCGGCTTCTCACAGTTCTACATGACCGCTTACGGAGATATAGATCCGTGTGATTTTACCCCCTTGACCTTTGGCAATATCCGGGACGAGGCTCTGGAGGATATATGGCAGCGAATGTTGACGCATCCTGCCTATGCCCAACGCTGCAATCATTGCCGTATGCAGGACCCTGCTTTCCGCAGCTTATATATAGACAGCATACCCGAAGATGTTCTCCTGCCCTGGCCGGCTTTTGATGAATTGATGAACAGGCCTAACAGTCCGATGTCTGCATGTACAGCTATCAGATAGCTATTACGCCAGAGGGATATTTTTATCTTGGGCATTAATGGAAGCTCGGATCTGGTATTTTCAAAATCCGGCCGCCTTGACCGTGGATAAACGATATTGTATAATAATTCAGCCTGATAAAGCATCATAATTCAGGATGCGGGCCCGTAGCTCAGCGGTAGAGCGGTCGGCTCATAACCGATTGGTCCTTGGTTCGAATCCGAGCGGGCCCACCATATAGCTTTTTTAAAGACGGACTTTTGTCCGTCTTTTTACTTGAAAGATGAGAAAAATGCGGAATTGAGGGCTTACATGGAAACCTCAAAATCGACAGCTGCGCCCGAAGGGCGCACTACCGGACCGGGCTTGGTACAGGTCTACACCGGCAACGGCAAAGGTAAGACCACGGCAGCTCTGGGGCAGGCTTTGCGCGCTCGGGGACGCGGCCTGCGTGTCTGTCTGATTCAGTTTTTCAAGATGCGCGAGACGGGAGAACTATTGGCCAATAAAAAATACGGCCTGTTTGATTATTACAGTGCCGGAAGAGGTTTTGTCATGGGCAAGCCCACCAGGGAGGATATCAGAACTGCTGCAGAGGGCTTGGAGAGAGCCGGCCGGATCCTGAGCGCCGGGAAATATCAGCTGGTAATCCTGGATGAGATCAATAACGCTGTAGCCGGAGGCTTGTTAAGCAGCGCCGATGTTCTTGCAGCCGTGGCAGGGCGGCATGCCGGAGTGGAAGTTATCCTGACCGGACGTGACGCGCCACAGGAGTTTATTACTGCCGCTGACCTGGTAACCGTCATGGAACCGGTGAAGCATCCTTTAGATAAAGGTATAGGCGCCAGAGAAGGCATAGAATATTAGGAACCGCCAGGCCCTTTAAGGATAGTAAATTATCTGTCGTCAGCGGGGCTTACCATCGATGAAAATGGCATCAGTAGGGCAGAGCTCGGCCGCCTCCTCACAACAGCCTCCCGGATCACAGGCAGCCATATCTTTCTTAACGTGAGAGAGCCCGTCGGCCTGCATTTCAAAGATATCCGGGCAGGTATCAACACATATTTCACAACCTATACATTTATCGGGGTCCACATATACGTCCATGATCGGTACCTCCACTTTATTCAGAAAGTAAAGGCCAAAAGTCGGAATGCAGCTATCACAAATATCTTTATCAGGCAAGTACCTGATAAATGATCCGGCCTCTGGCTGCTTCATTAATTACCCGCAAAAACAATATATCAAACGCTTATGGATTTACAAGACCGAATTGCTGCTGAAACATGCTGGCATACACGCCACCCAGATTGAGCAGAGCATCGTGTACGCCCTGTTCGACTATGCTCCCTTCATCCAACACAACGATAAGATCGGCATCGATGATGGTGGATAGACGATGTGTAATTACCAGATTGGTACGATTTTTCATGATATCCTGCAGCGTTTCCTGGATAGCCGCCTCCGTTTGCGCATCCAAAGCCGATGTGCAATCATCAAAGATCAGAATGCGCGGCTGAGTAAGCAGAGCGCGAGCGATGGCTATACGCTGCTTCTGTCCACCGGAGAGGCTTACGCCCCGCTCACCAATCATGGAATAATAATTATCCGGCAGAGCTTCGACGAAATCATCTATGCGTGCAGCCCGAGTTGCTATGATCATCTCCTCATCAGTAGCCCTGGGACTGCCGTAGCAGATATTATCTCTGATAGTTCCGCTAAAAAGCATACTCTCCTGAAAGACTATGCCTATCTGCTTACGCAGGCTTTCAATCTTCACTTCACGTATATCCTGACCATCTATAGTAATGTATCCCTCTGTAGGATCATAGAAACGCGCTATCAGGCTGGCTAGGGTACTCTTCCCGGAACCGCTGCGCCCGATCACGGCTACCTTGCTGCCGGAAGGGATATCCAGGGTAATCTTCTCCAGCACTCGGCGCGTTCCGTCGTAGCGGAAGCTGACGTTCTCAAAACGAATGTGACCTTCTTCGGCCTTAAGAGCCGGGGAGCCCGGCTTATCGGCTATCTGAGGATACATATCCAGGAGCTCGTATATCCTGTCCAAAGCCGCGCGCATACGCTGAATGACGGTATTGATCTGCGAGAAATGCACGGCAGGGTTATACAGGTAGGCTACCAGCGAATAAAAGGCTATCAATCCGCCTGTAGATAACCGGTCTTGTAGCACCAGATAACCGCCGTACCATAGGACTACGGCTGTACTCATGCCGCTCAGAATCTGGGCGATAATGGACATACCGGAAGAGAGCATAGCTGCGCGATAATTGAGATGATAGTACGTTCTAAGCTTTTTGAAGGCACGTTTATTCTCCTGTTTCTCCTGGTTAAAGGCCTTGATAACCCTTACGCCGGAGATGCGTTCGCTGAGATAAGCGATTATTTCATCCGTTTTTCTTCTTATGCGATGGCTGTTCTCACGAACGCGACCGATAAAGCCGTTATAATTGATGATATACGCAGGTATCACCAGTATAGCTAGAAATGCCAGTTGCGTATTTATGGATAGAAGGATGCCTATAGCTGTCACCAGGGTGATAAGATCGGTAAAGTAGGTTATGAAACTGGTGGTGACCATATTCTGGATAATATTGACATCGTTTATCAGTCTGGAGACGATCTTGCCCGATTGCGTACGATCATAATAGCTCAATTGCAGCCGATTCAATTGAGCGTATATATCCCGTCGTAAAAGATAGACAACTGCCTGCCCCAAACGAACGACGATAAGACCGCGCATATAGGCCACTAAAGAATTCATTGCTCTTAACCCCAGATAAACAAGGAAAACCCAGATCAGCAGATGATAACGTTCCTTATATAACACATCATCCACCAGGTATTTCAGCACCAGAGGCATAGCCATGGCAAAACCGGTATGCATAAACATCAGAACAACAGCAGCCAGGACCTTGTCGGAATACGGCCTGATATATTTTCTTAACAATCTCAAGAAATTATACAATGTTAAATAGCGCTCCCTTGAGTTCCGGCCGTGACATAATGGCCTGGTTCATAAACTGTTCCTCGTAAAAACGGCGATAAGGACCTTCCTGCTGAAGCAATTCCTCATGCGCTCCCAGTTGGACAATATGCCCGTCATCCAGGACGACAATCTTATCAGCATTGAGTATGGTAGATAGGCGGTGAGCGACAACGATGGAAGTACGGCCTTGCATGATCTTATCCAAAGCTGTTTGAATTAACGTTTCTGAAAGAGAATCCAGTGCCGAAGTAGCCTCATCCAGAATAAGTATGCGAGGTTGCTTCAGAATGGCCCTGGCAATAGCGATACGCTGCTTCTCCCCCATGGAAATCTTGATGCCTTCATCACCGAGGCAGGTATTGTACCCCTGCGGCAGAGTCATGATGAAATCGTGAATTTCCGCTGACTTGGCCGCCTCTTCTACTTCTTTCATGGAGGCTTCCAAGCGGCCGTAGGCAATATTTTCTCTGATGGATATATTGAATAGAAGTGGGTCCTGCAGAACAATGCCTATCTGATCTCGCAGGGAGCTTATTTGCACTTCTCGTATATCATATCCATCAATCTCTATGCTGCCGCTGTGAATATCGTAAAAGCGGGGCAGCAGATTGATAATGCTGCTTTTACCAGAGCCCGTATGGCCCACCAGAGCGACCATCTGTCCGGGTTCTATCTCCAAGCAGATATCATGCAAAATCGTTTGATCCGGTAGATAGCCGAAAGTAACGTTTTTAAAAGATATGGATCCCTTAATGAGAGGCAAATGACAGGCATGCAGGCTCTCCTGAATATCCGGTTCGGTATCCATGAGTTCGAAAATTCTTTCAAGAGAGGTGATGGCCTGCTGTACGACATCATTGAGTTCACTTAGTTGCAGCGCTGGGGTATAGAGCATACTTATTAGAGTGTTGAAAGCCAGGAGATCGCCGATAGTTATCAAGCCATAGCGGACCTCCAAGCCTCCCAGCCAAAGAACCAGTGCTGTCCCCAGGCCGCTGATGATGATAGCTATGGCCGAGAACGTGCTGCCCAGCGCTCCCTGTTCCAGGCCCAGTCCAAACTTTTCTCTGATTTTTGAAGTGAAGTACTCTACCTCCTGGCGCTCCATGGAGAATGCTTTAACCACCTGAACACCTGATATCTTCTCCTGGACGTCGCCCAATATTTCATCCATCTTTTCTCGGTTACGTAAATTACAGCTTTTGATACGCTTTATAAAGAGCTTGAAATTAAGAATATAAAGCGGCATTACTGCCAGCGTAACTATAGCCAGGCGCCAATCATTGAAGAAGAGAAGGATGCTTACCACGGTAATGGTAATAATGCCGGTCACAGCCTGCACGGCCGGTCCCGATATCAGCATTTGGATGACATCGACATCATCGATAGTCTTGGAGATAATGGTGCCTGTCTGGGTTTGGTCGTAAAAGCTAAGGGATAGTCTTTGCAGGTGGCGAAAGAGTTTATATCTCAAATCCAGAACAATACGCTGGCCCAGATAAGAGATATTGAGGTGAAAGAGTATACAAAGGATATTATGTGCCAGATAGACAGCCACCAATCCTATCAGAACATTTATCAGAAGTTGTGGCTGCTGCAAGGCGATAACCGTATCTACCAGGTATTTTATGAAGAATGGTATGGGCAGAATTGTCAAAGGCATCCCGGCACTAAAAAATATAGCCAGTAAGGCCTGCCTGCGATAAGGTCGGAGTATTGTTAAAAATCGGGTTAGCGTATTCAACGCTGTCCACCACCATTTACATTGGAAACGGAAAAGTCGAGTGCTTCTTCGGTGTATATAAGCTGCTAAAAATAAAGTTTAGACCGCCGGTTGGTACCGGATTGCCTAAACTCTTACCATATAAGCCCTATTTTAATTTCACACGCTCATTATATGCCCGATCATTATCAGTGTCAAACACCGCCGGGCGCAGAAGTTCAGAAACATATTGGACTCTGAACGGGAAGGTTCGGGGGGCCGCTTGCAAAAATTTGCATCCATGCTTGAAGGGTGTTAATATATTTATAGAGTTATTTCCCTACACAGTGAGCAGGCAGGACAGGTAAGGATAAGAGGCATAATAAAAGCGCCGGAGAGCGGAGACTTTCCGGCATGAGTTCAAAAAGAAAAATATCCACCGCTAAGAGGTTTTACTTTAGAACTCGCCTTTATTTATAACCCCTATTATATTACATGTCCATGCAATTTAGCCGTCTTTCCTTTGTCCGGCCTGCTTACAGGCATCTATAGTTACTATAGCGGAAGAGGTGGAAAGATGGCCATAGCCCAACAAACCAAAGATAGCATAGTGCAAATTCTGCTCAAAACCGGCAAGATCAGCCAGAGCGGCCTGAATGAGTGCTGCCGCGTAGCCGAGAAGAGCAAGCGGCCCGTGGAAGAGATCCTGGTGGAGATGGGCTTCATCACCCAGGATGAAATGACCGAGGCCAGGGGCCGGCAGATAGGAGTAGCCTTCCTGCGCATAGCCGATATCCCTGTAGACCCCGATATCATTCAGAAGATACCCGTAGAGACAGCCAGAAGGTGCTGCGTTTTTCCAGTGGGCATGCAGAACAGCACCCTGGTGGTAGCTATGGCCGATCCTACGGATATCAACGTTTTAGATGATCTCAAACGCTCATTAATGCTCAACGTTATCCCCGTCATAGCCGGCAAAGAAGATATTCAGCGAGCCATAGTGCAATATTACGGCGGAAAGCTTCTGGATGCCCATAAAGTGGAGGATGAAGAAGAAATCAGCCGAGAGCAGGAGATCAGCCTGATCAATAGCCTGCAGCAGATGGGCGAGGAAGCCCCCGTCGTGACATTGGTGAACAACATTATCGAACAAGCCATCAACCAGCGCACCAGCGATATCCATATCGAGACCATGGAGAAAGAGATCATCGTTCGCTTCAGGATAGACGGCGTGCTGCACGATTTTATGACTGTGCCCAGGCAGATGAGCTCCCCCATCATCTCCAGGATAAAGATCATGAGCGGCATGAACATAGTGGAGAGACGCCTGCCCCAGGAAGGCAGGTTCAAAGCCCGGATGGAGACCCAGGAGCTGGATGTCAGAGTTTCCTCCATGCCCTCCTGCTACGGCGAGAAGATAGTCATGCGCATCCTGAACAAGAGCGCCGCCCTGTTAGGGCTGGAGCAGTTAGGCTTAAGCAGCCACCACCTGAAGCTCTTTGAATCCATGATCAACAAACCCCACGGCATGATCCTGGTGACAGGCCCCACCGGCAGTGGCAAGAGCACCACCCTGTATGCCGCCCTGAACCGGCTGAACTCCATCCAGAAGAATATCATCACCGTGGAAGACCCCATAGAGTATCAGATAAGGCGGATAAACCAGACTCAGGTAAATAACAAAGTAGGCATGACCTTTGCCGTAGGTCTGCGATCCATCCTGCGGCAGGACCCCGACATCATCATGGTAGGCGAAATAAGAGATGGCGAGACAGCCGGCATGGCCATTCAGGCAGCCCTGACCGGGCATCTGGTATTCTCTACTTTGCACTGTAATGATGCCTCATCAGCCCCCACCAGGATGCTGGATATGGGCATAGAACCCTTCCTGATCTCCTCATCCGTAATATTGGTCATAGCCCAGAGATTAGTCAGAAAGATCTGCCCCAGATGCAAGGTGGAGATACCCCGGGAAGATGAAGTCTACGTAGAAGCCCGGCACCGCTTAGGCATAGAAGACGGCATCAAGATATACAGAGGGCAAGGCTGCTCCGGCTGCAGAAACACAGGATACTTTGGGCGCACCAGCGTGTATGAACTGTTAGCCCCGTCAGAGAGAGTCAGAGAAGCCATCATCAATAAAGAGAGCTCCGCCAATATCAGGAGGCTGGCCGCAGAAGAAGGCATGATCACCCTGCTGCAAAGCGGCGTAGAGAAGATCAAAGCCGGAATCTCCACCGTGGAAGAGGTCCTCAGAGCAGTTTACGTAGAGGGTTAA
>JAQUEL010000023.1 GCA_028685295.1 bacterium | reverse complement strand
CCGGCGGAACAGCTGTTTCCTGGAAGGCTGGTAAGCCATATTCTGTACGTATCTCTCCGGTAGATAATACCGGCACTCTGATGATTCCCTCTCAAAGCCTTACCGTTAATCTCCGGGCCGGAACAACGTGGCATATGGGGAAGATGAAGTTCTCCACGGATGGCGAAAAATTCAATGCTGCTCAGGCGACTATACCGGCCGGACAGCAATTTGTAGTAGTCAAAGCTATGGATACGCAGGCGACTTACGAGGGAACAATAGACAGCAGCGTTACCGTAGCTGTGGAAGAGGGGCAGACGCCTTTCCGCAGCGGGGAGAGCGGTGCCATATCCATCTATCCTGACGACCAGGCCAAGCTCGGCTTCAGCACAACAGAGGGGCAGAGCATTGCCATAGGCAGTGTATCCAGCATAGTGAATATCCAGGTGCAGGATCAATATGAGAACCTGGTAACCGGTATAAATGCAGGCGGTATGGTCTCCGTTAAGGGATCGGGTTCCACCAGCCTGATGTTCTCCAGAGATGGGACAGACCCGTGGAACGGTGAAATCGATATAGATATCGTTAATGGAGTGGGAAGTTTTTACTTCAGAGATACGAACGCCGGTACGCCCAGCATATGTGTCGAGGATAAAATAGGTTCGTTGCAGCAGGCCATTCAAAAGGTGACAATTGTCAGCAAGCGCATCAAGATAACCTCTTTGCCTTATACGCTCTTTACCGGCGAGGCTTCGCCGACTCCGGTTAAGGTAGAGGCATTGAATGAGGATGGAACGCGGGATATATCCTTTACCGATCAGGATATAACCGTTACCGCCCTAGACAAAGGCCCCGTGCTTTTCTGCGATACGGCAGATGGCACCTATCAGGCTCAATCATTTACATTGAGAATGACGGATGGCCTGGGGCAGTTCTACTTTAAATCGACGGTAGTCGGAACCCCGAGCATTAAAGTCGAGGACCGCGCGCTGGGATACGGCTCTGATATTCAACAGCAGACTATTAATCAGCGTGTGCCTAATTCCATAGAGATCAGCAGCACCAAGGACCAGATGGTTGCCGACGGCATACAGACTGCGGAGATTATTTGCGTGGTCAAGGATTCCACAGGAAATCCGGTCAGCGGCGTAAGGGTGAATTTCTCCAAGGAGCCGTCAGAGATGGGCGGCGTCAGCCCGGCCTTCGGCCTTACAGATTCCGATGGAATTATCACGGCTCACTTCACCGCCGGCACTGTATCCGGCATCGCCAGTATAAGGGCGACTGTGGCGGATTATAGTTTTGTGAACAAGAGCACCTCTATTGAGCTGGTTGCCGGTAAGCCGGCGATAATACTCCTGAGCGCACCGTCGGGCACACGTGTCCAGGTGGGCGGTAATAAGCTACCCGTAAAGGCAACGGTCTACGACCGGTTCGGCAATCTGGTGTCCGATAATACCGAAGTTATTTTTACAGCCAGCGATAGGGAGAAGGCTACCATTTCCAGCCCTTCTACAACTGTTAACGGCGTGGCCTCCACTTCATTACAATCAGGCGATAAATCCGGTTCCGTTGACATTGAGGCCTCAATAATATTGCCGCCGCCTGATAGCAGCACAGTCAAGAGCGCCCTATTGCATCTCTCTGTTGATGCCGGCCCGCCAAGCCGGATATATGCCTCGCTTGAAGGCCCCAACTCTCTCAGCATAGGTGCCGTAGAGGGTGTTATACCTGCAGATAACGTTTCTACTCTGCAAGTCAAAGCCACCGTCAAGGATCAGTTCGGCAACCCTGTAAATGACGGCACACGGGTTTACTTTACTTCGGAGCTCGGTTCCATGATGGCCGGTCAGCCTACCGGCAGCAGCTCCACTACCGGGGGCGTAGCGGTGTCTACTCTTACGGCGCCGGACTGGGGGACCATACGCACCGGAAGCGTTGAATCGGAAAAGCGCGGAGTATCCAAGATAACGGTCACGGCCGGTGACGTCGACGGCGTACCCATGGCTGTTAACGATATCTGCCGGGTGATCTTTACAGGAACACCAAAAACCTTTTTTATTACAATGAATGAACTGGGGATTCCTGCAACAACGGCTACAATAAGAGCGGGAAACGCCATGTCCTTTTACAGCTATGCCGAAGATGAATACGGCCATCCATTGGCGCCCGCTACAAGAGAGAACCCTTCATACGCTACCGTTAATTTCTTGCCTGGAGGAGAGCGGTCTTCTTTTAGCCCGACGGCGGACACTCATAATCCGGCCGGCATAGCTACCGCTAAATTTACGGCCAGCACGCGTACCATTGACAGCCCGGCCACAGTAACGGCCAGGATGAGGTGCATGGGATACATATCCTATGCGGAGAATACGGTTATAACCACCATCATGCCGGAGAAATTGGATCACTTTGCCTTCGAGCAGCATGGCGGCGGTGCGGTAAACGGACAGCCTACGTATACCACCATCTGGGCGTATGATCAGTATGATAACCTGAAAACCGATTATGTCGGCAGCACAACAATACGTGCCCAGGGCGGCAAGGGATCGATTGGTAACGGCGCCACCTGTAGCTTTGCTGCTGATGATAAAGGTAGAGTTGATCATCAGCCCGTATATACCACCAATTTCCTTACCAAGGATAATCCTACCGAAACCATTACCATGACGGTTGCCGATGGGCCGGCCAAGGGAACAACCGGCAGCATAACTATTTATGGCGGTTCCGGTACGGTCCCCGGCACAGTTTCAGTGATGGCATCTTCCGGGCCTTACAAGGCGGGATCGAGCGATACCCTTATTACGGCAACGGTATATGATAACCTTGGAATACCGGTAAAAGGCAAGCCGATCAGCTTTACTATCGATAACAACGGCTCTGTGTCTCCGTCAAGCGCGGTTACGGATGAAAGCGGCCGAGCAACCGCCAATGTTACGGTTGCTAAGAAGGCGGGAGTCGTGCATACCATCACGGCGGCTACATCAGGTTTAGCGGCTGTTAATACCAAGATAACGGTTGATGCAAATGAGCCTGCCGGTAATTTAAGTGTTGTGCCGGCCACTGCCAGTGCTGTTGCCGGCACAGCGGACGAGTGTACGACTACGGTAGTTGATGCATACGGCAACCCGGTAAATGGCACAGTGGTAAACTTCAAGGCTACCGCTCAGGACAATAGCGTTGTCGGTATGAGTGCTGCCATTTCCGGAACCGACGGCAAGGCCAAGAGCACCTTTCAGACCAACGATGCAGGGACATATACCATTAAGGCCTGGATCGGGGATGAAGCTGCACCGGCGGCAGAGGGAACTACCACAGTGACCGTAAAGGCCGGTACCGCTGCCCGTATAGAGGTTGCAAGCGGTAATTCTCAAAGCGGAGTGATCAACAGTTCCCTGGCGGAATTCAAGGTAAGGATTGTTGATGCCAATAATAATCCCGTCAACGGCATAGCCGTAACCTTTGCTCAAACGAAAAAGCCTACCGGCGCCGACGATATGGAGATCGGCAATCCGACAACTGTAACCGGAACCGATTCCGTTCTGGGAGACGGCATCGCATCTTCAGGAAGGATAGCGGTGGGCGATTATCCCGGAACGTATAAAATGACCGCCACCAGCGGCACATTGGCCGGTTCACCCGTAACGGCTACCTTTGAGATTGTCAGCGATACGCCGGAGATTACCAAGGCCTTTGTAGACGGTGCGCCGTTGGCGGATGCCAACAAGATATACCTCAATGATGCTACGGTCACTCTGCGCCTTGAGGGCAGCGGCTTCAAGGAGGGTATGCGCGTCTGGCTGATGGCGGGAGCATTCAATACGCCCAAGATTACTGCCGGCGTTATAGATCCCATGCAGGCAACGGCTGTAATCAGCACGGCGGATTTCCCGCCGGCACCGACGGAGGGATGGAGCATATGTGCCCAGAATACAACCAGTTCGGTTTTTGATGAACTGCCGGATGCCTTCAACACTATTTATCGTCAGCCGATAATAACCGGGGCAACTCCCGGCAGCGGCGAGGTAAATTCAACGCTTACCATGGCTGTGACGGGAGAGTACTTCAGAGCCGGTGCGGAGGCAACGCTGGTGCGCGGCAGCGATACCATTGCGGCCGATGAGACTATTGTTGCGGATAACGTCAGCCTGGAATGCCGGTTCACTTTGCCGGCTGAGGGCGGCAAAAGTTGGAACCTGGTAGTCACCAACGATGACGGCAAAGATTACAGCCTGGCAAATGCCGTGATGGTCGCCTGGCCGGCGCCGTCCGTTACCGCTATCGCACCGGATACAGGCAATACCGATGAGACGGCAAAGTCCATTACGGTAACAGGCAGTAACTTCTATGATAATGCCTCTGTAAGGATATCTAAAAACGGAGCGGATTTAGCAGCGATACCCGGAACAGTAGTAGCGGTTACGGGAGGAAATACCATTACGGCTCTCTTCAATCTCTCTGATCCTTACGGCACCGGGCAGTTGCCGGAAAGCGGAGTGTGGGATCTTCAGGTAAGGAATATAGGTTCCGCCTGGAGTACCGTTAACGCCAATGACAGATTTACCTTGTCTCATCAGGCGCCGACGGTTGTCTCCATAACTCCTGCTACAGGTGAGCGTGGCCAATCTATCCCTGTTACCAATCTTGCCGGCAGCGGATTCATTGATGGTGCTGCGGTAAAACTCGTCAGAACGGGTTCTCCTGATATAAATGCGACGAACGTTGTCGTGGAGAGCTCCGGCAAGATCACTTGTACTTTCGATATACCTGTCGGCGCTGAAAAGGATAACTGGGATGTGGTGGTAACCAATCCCGATGCTCAGTCCGGGACCGGGGCTGCCCTCTTCAAAGTAGAGGATGTAACGCCGACGGTTGCCTCCATAACTCCCGATAAGAGTGATCGCGGGCAAACCGTTACTATAACGGATCTTGCCGGTACAGGTTTCCAGGCCGGTGCAACCGTTAAGCTGGCTCGCAGCGGGCAGGCGGATATAATGGCAACCGATGTGGATGTCGTCATTCCTACTCAGATTACCTGTAAGCTTGCTATACCATCCGATGCGCTGACCGGTCCCTGGAACGTTGTTGTGACCAATCCCGGCGGCAAGGCCGGCACTGGCGGCACCGGGCTCTTTAACATCGAATATCAGGCGCCGACGGTGACATCGATTACACCGGCTGCAGGCGTAATCGGGCAAGGAATATCTATAACGGAGCTTGCTGGAAGCGGCTTTGCTCCCAGTGCGCAGGTTAAATTGACCGGCGGCGGCCTGGCAGCGGATATAGCCGCCTCTTCCGTAGTTGTAGATGGCTCCGGTAATAAGATAACCTGCCGGTTCGTTATTCCATCCGGAACTCAGACGGGCCTGTGTGACGTGGTAGTGATCAACCCCGGCGATAAGAGCAGTACCGGTGGAGAGGATCTCTTTACCGTCATGTCGCCGGCAGCTGTTGTGAACGGTATCAATCCGGCCGGCGCCATGAATACGGGTAATGCCGATGTGACTATAAGCGGAGCAAATTTTATCGGCGGCGCTACCGTAAAGCTGACCAGGGCGGGTCAGACCGATATCAATGGAACAGTGACTTCGCTGACCGCCGGCTCCATTGGCTGCACCTTCGACCTGAACAACCCTTATGGAACGGGTGAGCCGGCGGTTCCGGGAGCCTGGAACGTGGTAGTGGCTAATCCGCATGCCGTTGGAGATGGCGTGTTGAGCAGTGGCTTCACCGTTAGCAATCCGGCACCGGAGATAACGTCAGTAACACCGGCCAGCGGCGACAATGATCAAAACGCCGTTGTTGTTACGGTGAGCGGTAAATACTTTATCGATGATCCGGCTACTACGGTATCGCTGGAAATGGGAGGGTTGCCCACCATAACTGGAACAGTGAGCAGCATAACTCCTACCCGGATAATCTGTACCTTCAACCTGTCAGGCGCCGCTGAGGGTAAACGGAAGCTGCGCGTGGTGAACAGCGATGGTCAGGCAAACTCCATGATCGATGCCTTTACTATCTTGAAACCTGCACCGATCGTTACCGAGGCTGATCCTGCTTTCATGGAAAGGAATGAGACCGGGGAGGTTATCATCAGAGGTTCCCATTTCATTTCCGGAGCACAGGTGAAGCTGAGCAGGGCCGGTCAGACGGCTATAGAGGCTATAAATGAGATAGTAGCCGATGAAAATAGTATAACCTGCAGCATAACTATACCGGCGACTGCGGCGTACGGCGCCTGGGATATAGTGGTGACCAACCCTGATAACCGATCGGGGAACAAGGCAGGGGGCTTCTCTGTTATGCCTTTGCCGCCGGTTATCACATCGCTCTCGCCGAATAAGGCAATGAATAATGGAGCGGTAGAAATTACTATTGCCGGCAGCGGTTTCAATCCCGGCAGTGTGAAGCTTTCCAGGGCTGATGAGCCGGACATCAATGGACAGCTGGTATCGGCTGCGCCGAATGAACTTAAATTCATGTTCGATCTTAACGGTGCTGCTGCCGGTCAATGGACGCTGACGGTCACCAATGCCGATGGTGGAAGTGCAACGGCAGCCTTTACCGTTCTTAATCCTGCCCCGATGTTAACCGGTATTACGCCGTCCAATGCTTTCAATAACGAGAGTGCAAAGGCGGTAACCATTCAGGGCAGCGGTTTCTCTGGTCCTACAGTGAAACTTAAGCGTGCCGGCCAGGAGATACTCGGCACGAACGTAACTGTAGCTACTGACAGCATCAACTGCACGTTCGATCTTACCGGTGCCGCCAGCGGTGCTTGGGATGTGATAGTCGCTAATTACCTCAGCGATGAGGCCACCCTGCCTGCAGCCTTCCACATTGCCGATCCTGCGCCTGTAGTCAGCTCTATATCGCCGTCGGACGGTGAGCAGGGCAAGACTGTAAGCGGTGCCGTGATAAGCGGACAGTACTTCCAGAGCGGTGCAAAGGTATGGCTGACCAAGGAAGGGCAGGTACCTATTGAGCCGATTGTGACCGGCACGACTGCCGAGAGCATCGAATGCAGCTTCAATCTGCCTTCGTCCGACAGCGCACTTGGCCTCTGGGATCTGATAGTGACTAATCCGGATACTCAGAGCATAACCAAGATAGATGCCTTTGAAATCCGACACGCCTCACCGACGGTGACGTCGATCGATCCCGCCGTCGGATCGAATAATGGATCTGTGGTTATCCGCAACCTGGCCGGAACCGGCTTCAGAGTGGGGGCAAAGGCGCAGCTTATAAGGGATGGCGCTACTCCTATAGAGGCAATCGATGTCGAGGTGGTGAGTTCCGAAAAGATAACCTGTGAATTCAATTTGCATGGGGTTGATGCCGGCTTCTGGTCGGTTGAAGTGATCAACTCTGACGGAAAGAGCGGGATGAAGAGAGACATATTCACCGTTAATGATGCCGGAGGATAGAACGCAAGTCTTTTGGTAAATCATTTACGGGGAAGACGATAGCCGATAACCGAAGAGGGCCTGGCCATTGGGAGGCCCTCTTCGGCATGGTTGACAGCAAAGCTGATTCTGCAATCCGAATGTAATCATCGAATAGCATTGTTTAAAGGTAAAACTCCGTTTTTGTAGAATAATAACAATAATGAATCCAAGGGGAGGCGATATGATACCGTGTCCGAAATGCGGTTGCCGAAACCCTGACGGCTACAGATTCTGCTGTGAATGCCATGCTTTGCTGGCGGCAAAGCGCGATGTGGTTGGCGGCATACAAAAAGATCTAAAAACCGGTACCGTGCAAGATAATTTATCCATATTACCCATGGATGTTGCGCCTCTCGATACGTCTTCTAACGCCGTATATGAGATCGGGCGCCTCAAGTTTATGGCGACGGCACTGGCAGTAGCGCTTGTTTTGTATATCGGCATCGGCATTGTAGCCAGGCGAGCCGATAATAACAGGCCTCCGGCGATTAATAAGGCCTCAGGGGCAGGAATTAACAGGGCCTTCTCTCAGGGCAGCGGAGCATCTCCGCCGAAGATGCAGGAGGGGGCTTCCAACCCATCCGGCATGTATTCTAAGCAGGATGACGTTGATAAAGCAGGTTATCGGCCACCACAAAAGAGTAAACTCGATAGCAAGAATGATGAGGGTGACGGCGATAGAACGGATAGAAGGGGGGAAGAGGGGAGGACGACAAGCAACAGCGGGAATATCGGCATACAGACGGCAAAAAAGCAAGAGGCAATAATATATATTAATAAAGCGGTTGCCGAAAAAAAACGCGAGGCGCCTTCAGTCAAGATCAGAGACTCTTCTTATCATTATATGAGGACGCCGATGCTTCCACCGATCGCTTATCCGGAAGCGCCATCTCAACCCCTTATTATGGCTGAATCTACGCCTGAGCGTCTTTCTGGGCCGGAGAAGAGGGAGAGTAAACCTTTAATGCCGACCGATACCGTTTCTGGTAATGCGAGCCGTTCAGTGTCGATAGTGGTTCCCGGGGTGAAAAGGAGGACCGATAAGCCTGCGGCAGCTTCTGCATATGTAAATTTAGATATGCAACAGGTAGCCTATCAGGAATCTATTGCCGATACCTATATCAGATTGGGGCAGAATAAGGAGGCTGTCGCCATATTGGAAAAGTTGCTTAAGAGAGAGCTGTCTGCTGATGATCGAGATAGAATAGTAAAGAAACTCAGAGAGTGTGGTGATTGAAGAGTGGTTACCTGCCCGTTATGCGGATATGAAAATCCTGAAAAATTTCGATTTTGCGGGGAGTGCCATGCAAAACTACCGCGTGTGTACAACCCTGATGCTGCGGATGTGGGAGAGGATGCAGTTGCCTATACAATGACGGATACTGCTACGGATACTCCTTCAACCGAAACACTTAGCGATTTATGTAGTCCTGCGCCTGATTCTTCAGCTTTGAATGATGATTCCTTATCCACATACA
Source organism: bacterium (assembly GCA_028685295.1). Lineage (GTDB taxonomy): Bacteria > UBP13 > UBA5359 > UBA5359 > UBA5359 > UBA5359. The sequence goes on along the minus strand of JAQUEL010000023.1, from coordinate 14,112 downwards.
AGTATGCGCTTGAGAGTTCACGTGAGAATGCCTTGCCGGGTTCTCTCTTGTGGCGAACGATGATAGGCATTACCACCGTTATAATACTTATTCTTTTTACACTATATGTTTTGAATGCTCCGGGTAAGCATACTGCATCTGTGAAGACCGGTCCTGCTGCTACCGAAAGCAGCAAGCCTTCGGCTGTTGCCGGTGAGGATAACCTTCCTGACGCGGTATCTGAACCGGATATAAAAAATGACGATACCGATCTGCCTGCATCGCACAATGCCGATATATCCCCTCCGACAACAGAGGGGGGCCAAGGAGCATCCGCGGAAAAACCGGCTTCCATGTCGCGGCCGGCGCAATCCGGACCTGTAACTCTTTCGCGTCAACCTGCTTCTCAGACGGTTACGAAGAAGCCTGAACGCCGCTCGTCCGATGGACCCGCCCATGCACCTGATAAAAACGTGTCGCAACGGAAGACGGAAAAAAAGAGGCCTGCCTCTGCTCCGGCAACAAAACGCAGTCAGTCGCCACCCTCTGCCGGGCGACCTGTCGGGATGCCGCCGCCGGCCCCACCGGCATCATCCGATAATGAACGTAGAATAATTGAAATGGAGAAGCCGCTTGCTTCGAAGACGCCTATTGTTATACCGCATGGCGATTGATCGGGGGAGGTTATACGATGGTTTTTGTTGAATATTATAATGATTAATCGCAGTTATTGAAAGAAGAGGCTTAATGAATAAAACCGTCGTAAATACTTTTGCACGGATTTTTCAGGAGAGATGCGGCGGCAGAGCAATGAAGGGATTTACTTCTCTTTTTAGGGTTGTCTTTGTCATATTTGCGAGCGGTTTGGCGGTTCTTTTTTTCTTTCAGGTCGCTCTTGCCGGCCTGGCTGCGCCCGCAGGGTTATCTGTGCGAACGGGTAATAAGCTGGTAACGCTGTCATGGATACCGTTGAACGTTTCGGATATTGCCGGATACAATATATATCGCAGCGATAGGATAGATGGTTTCTATACCAGAATAGGCTTTGAGAGGCATCCGAGCCGCACCTTTGTCGATCGCACTGTGGCCAACGATACATTATATTATTACAAGATAACCGCTTTGGATAGATCCGGTATAGAGGGAACGGAAACGCTGCCGATATCCGCACTGCCGCTGGCTGACAGAGGGAAGATATCGCTTTCAGCCGGTTATCTGGCCTGTAGTCTGGATAAGCATATTATAGAAATGTCCGGAAACGCCAGGATGGTCATGGGCAATCAATCCATTGAAGCTGATAATATTCAGTTCAAGGTGGATCAGCAGGAGATAAGGGCCAGGGGCAACATCAGAATACACAGCCTGAGCGAGGAGATATCTGGAGAGCTTCTTTTTTGGGATAAACGCAGCATGAAGGGTACGCTTGTCAAGGTGGAACCGGAGATCGAGCATATTCACTTTTCAGGCCAGGCGTTTACGCGCTATAACAGCGATACAACAAATAGAAGCCCTTCTTTTACTTTTGAAGATGTTAATGAGAGCCGGGTATGGATGGTTGCCCGAAGCGCCACCGTTTATCCCTCTGAAAGAATAAATCTGGTAGGCGTCGATATGTACGTTAATGGGGCGAGAATAGTAGGCATGCCTTACTATATGTTGACATTACGGGGGTATTCAGGCGATAATCTAAGCTATAATCAGTATAACGGCCTGACGATAAGCATACCTTATTATTATGGTCTTGGTGACCGAACATTCGGTTTGCTTAAAGGCAGTTACAGTACCACCACCAAATTGGGTCTGGGACTGGAGCAGTACCTTGAAATTACGGATAAATCCGATTGTCAGCTGAATTTGGACAGGCTCATCAGCGATAGCTGGTCCGGCCGCTTCAGGCTCTCTCATAAATTCGACAGCAATACCTATGGTGATATCAATGTGAATTATCCCTCCAGCCATAACATGTACGGCACGTTATCTATTGCCAGAGACATGAATTCCCAGAGGTTAAGCCTCTTTGCCAACGCTGTTCAGAAGGAGGGCAGCGCCAGCCTGAATTCAGTGGAACTCAGCTGGCGGATGTATTCAGCCAAGCTGGGCCATACTGGTATAAGCTATGGTCTGGCGGCTACCTGCGGTATGTTTCGCGATTCCTCTACCGATATACTTGATAATGAGGAAGACATTCAACTGACGCTTACTCCGCCGGCGCTACGTCTTTCCGATAGAACAATGCTGGCGACGAACCTTTCTCTGGGACACAATTGGTCAAGCGGCGGTAGCTTGATGGATTATGCGGCGGCGATGACGCTGGATCATAGACTTAAATCGGGAGGAAGTGTTTCTATCGGCTATCAATATAGCGGACAAAGCGATTCAGCCGCTACGGGCTATGGCGGCCAGAGTATCTCCGGATCGCTTTATCTGAGCAGATATAAGAGCTGGCGCTTCAATGCCTATGCCGATTACGATCTGGAGACATCTTTACTACGATCTAACCTTAACCTCGATGTTCCGGTAGGGCAGGATTGGTCGTTCAGCTTGAGGCCCTCTTACTATCCCGGATACAGTGCCGACCCCTGGAGCGTTGAGGTGCTGATGGGGCGGCGTATAGGCTCTCGCGATTTACGGCTGGGATGGTCTTCGCGGACCGGTCGGGTATGGGGTGAATTTGCCATCAGCGCTTTTTAATACAGCTCTGCCGGAGGCGCATGGCTGCATGGTGTAGGCGAGCATATCGAGAGGAGTTAGTAGATATGACAGGTATGAGGAAATTATTAATATGTTTGACGGCAACCGTTCTTTTGACGGCAGCCTGGGCGGTGGTATCCTTTGCGGATTACCTTACTGTTCCCCCGGCGGTCTTCGGTCCTCGTCCATTGGCTATGGGTGGGGCCTTTGCGGCGGTTGCTGATGATGCCAATGCCGTATTCTGGAATCCGGCCGGACAGGCCCAACCTATTAATGAACAGGCGTTAACGTTGGGCGCCGGTAGTAATCAGCGCGATACGGTGCGTGAAGAATGGTTGGCTTTTGTCTACAATGAGAGCGAAAAAGGAACGGGAACGATAGCTTTGGGACGTGGTGATCATTTTCTCTTCCCTGTTATATCGCTTGACACCGGTATGCCGGACGAGTTCTGGCACAAGTTTCAAAATTATATTTATGCAATCGGTATGGTAGGAACAGAGGATTTCTATGCCGGATTGACAGTCAAGAGCCTTAATGATCAATTGTATAACCGGTTTGACGGAACTAAGATCAGTGGATCAGGTGTATCCTTTGATCTGGGCCTGATTTACCGTTGGCAAAGAGCTGTTACATTGGGAATAGCGGCCCGGGATGTCGGTAGTACCATAGTAAATATGAACGGCGGGTTCGATTTTTATGATGATCTGGGTAATCTGATAGCGCTTGTCGATAGCGTAAAGCATCCGGCTGTCATTACGGCCGGTATGGCGGTCAGGCCTGCTGATTCCTTGACGCTGGCCTTTGATATTTATGATATCGGACAGAACATCGGCAAATCCGAGATACATGCCGGCCTGGAGTACCGTCCTGTCGAAGCGTTGGCGCTGAGATTGGGTGCTATGGGCGATCATGCCACTTGGGGGGTGGGAGCTTCCGTGGGACCGCTGGATCTGGATTTTGCTTCCTTCAGTATAGATGGCGCCAGCTATAGCTACTTATCTGCCGGTATGGCCTTCTGATGCTCAGCATAGTCTATAGCGTATGAATGTCCGGAACCGCTTCGGCTTTATGATATAATTGTGTAAGAGAATTCAGAAGTTATAATTTTAAGGTCGGACGGGTTGTTAAGGATCGGTATTGAAATGGCGGCTGCTGATCTTTGAAGGCATAACCACGTCTTGCAGGGTGCTACGAGCGGAGTGTGCAGAATAGCTTGAAAGCAACAGATAATAATCAACAATCAAGGCTGCTTCCGCAGGATGCATTTCCGGAGCGGGAGTTTAGATTGAAGAGTGACTTCCAAGCCGCCGGCGATCAGCCAGAGGCTATAAGTCGCCTGCTAGATGGATTGCGGCAAGGCTTGCGATATCAAACTCTGCGCGGCGTTACCGGCTCCGGTAAAACATTTACTATGGCTAATATCATTGCCGGGATATGCCGCCCCACGCTGGTTTTGGCGCATAACAAGACCCTTGCGGCTCAGCTTTGCAATGAATTCAGGGGCTTTTTCCCAGATAATGCCGTTGAGTATTTTGTCAGCTATTACGATTATTATCAGCCGGAGGCATATATTCCACAGACAGATAGTTATATCGAGAAGGATTTCTCTATCAATGATGAGGTGGATCGGCTTCGCCACGCTGCTACGCAGGCTTTGATTACCAGGCGCGATGTCATTATCGTGGCCAGCGTTTCCTGTATTTACGGGTTAGGTATGCCGGAGGATTATGCCGATCTGGTTGTCAATGTCCGGCTCGGCGAAGAGATTGATCGCCGGAGGTTCATCAAACGCCTGGTCGAAGTTCAATACCAGCGTAATGACGCAGTCCTGGAGCGGGGCAGCTTCAGAGCCAGAGGGGATATTATAGAAATAGTACCGGCAAATAGTGAGCGTGTTATCCGCATAGAGTTCTTTGGTGATGAGGTAGAACGAATTCTGGAGATAGATGCGCTAACCGGTGAGGTGCTGGACGAATTGCGTTTGGCTGTCTTCTTCCCTGCCAGGCATTGGGTAACCACGCAAATCAAGCTGGAGCAAGCCATGCGTTCCATCGATAAGGAACTGGAGGAGAGGCTGCATTATTTGCGTGATTGCGGTAAACTTCTGGAAGCACAGCGATTGGAACAGCGTACCAGATACGATATGGATATGCTCTGGGAAACAGGCTATTGCCAGGGAGTGGAGAATTACTCAAGACACTTTGACGGCCGCAGGCCCGGGGAACCTCCATATACTCTATTGGATTATTTTCCGGATGATTATCTGCTTTTTATTGATGAATCACACGTCACCTGCCCCCAGGTACGGGCCATGTATGGAGGCGATAAATCTAGAAAGGATTCTTTGGTAGATTACGGCTTCAGGCTTCCGTGTGCCTATGATAATCGTCCGTTGCACTTTGAAGAGTTTACGGAGAGGATCAATCAGTGTATCTTTGTTTCAGCTACGCCGGGACCTTTTGAGGCAAGTGTCAGCCGAGGTACAGTGGAGCAGATAATACGCCCTACGGGTCTGGTTGATCCTGAGGTTATTGTTCGCCCGGCCCAGAATCAGGTGGATGATCTTATTGGCGAAATACGTATGGCGGTATCTAAAGGCGAAAGGGTGCTTGTAACGGCACTTACCAAGCGGATGGCTGAAGATCTGACAGAGTATCTGGCGGATATGGGATTGAAGGTCAACTATCTGCATTCCGATGTAGCCACGCTGGAGAGAGTGGAAGTGCTTAGAGATCTTCGTTCCGGTGTTCATGATGTTATTGTCGGCATCAATCTTTTGCGTGAGGGATTGGATCTGCCGGAAGTAGCCCTGGTAGCCATACTGGATGCTGATAAGGAGGGCTTTTTGCGTTCTGAAACTTCGCTGGTGCAGACTATCGGTCGTGCGGCCCGCAATCTGGCAGGACGAGTTATCCTCTATGCCGATAAGATGACGGATTCCATGGAACGTGCCATCGTCGAAACAGAGAGACGCCGCCGGCTTCAGGAGGATTATAACCGGCGGCATGATATAACGCCGGAGAGTGTGCATAAGGCGATAACCGATATCGCCGAAGGTATAGAGCAGAAGCGTCTGCAGGAGGCAAAAGCGGTTTATGAAGCCGACCTCAGAAGGATCGATAAGGGTGATCCTACCGATAAGGGTGACAGAATCGCTCGTCTTGAAAGAGAGATGAAGCGTGCGGCTCAGGAACTGGACTTTGAATTGGCTGCCTGGTTGCGTGACAGGATAAAGGAATTGAAATAAAGTTGGGGTCCGGTTGCTTGGAATTGGGGTGCGTTTGCAATTGGGGTTCGTTATTTAACCTTTGAGAGAGAAAAAGTATGAGCAAACTAAAGGATAAAATTATAATTAAGGGCGCACGCGTCCATAACCTCAAAAATATTGATGTCGAAATTCCTCGTAATAAGCTGGTGGTCATCACTGGGTTGAGCGGATCGGGCAAATCTTCTCTGGCCATGGATACCATCTATGCTGAGGGGCAGCGGCGTTATGTGGAATCTCTTTCGCCTTACGCTCGTCAGTTTCTGGGGCAGATGGATAAACCGGATGTGGATTATATTGAGGGCCTTTCACCGGCCATTTCCATAGATCAAAAATCAACCAGCCGTAATCCTCGCTCCACCGTAGGTACGGTAACGGAAATTTATGACTATCTCAGAGTGCTCTATGCTCGTATAGGAAGACCCCATTGCCACATCTGCGGGCGTACCATAACCCAGCAGAGTATAGAGGAGATAACGGATCGCATTATGGATTTGCCACGCGGAACCAGGCTCAATCTGCTGGGGCCGCTGATACGCGGTCGCAAGGGAGAATATCGCCAGCTTTTTGACGACGTGAGGCGACAGGGTTTTGTCCGGGTCAAAGTGGATGGCGCGATCTATGATGTCGGTGAAGAGATAGATCTGGATAAGGATAAGAAGCACGATATCGCTGTGATTGTCGATCGCTTGGTAGTGAAGCCTGATATCAGGAGCCGTGTCTTTGAATCGGTGGAAACGGCACTGAAGCTGGGCAAGGGGCTGGTTATTGCCGATTTGTTGGATGAGGAACCGCTGTTGTTCAGTGAAAACTTCGCCTGTCCAACCTGCGGTGTCAGCCTGGATGAGCTCTCCCCTCGAATATTCAGCTTCAACAACCCTTATGGTGCCTGCCCCTCTTGCTCCGGCCTGGGAGTGGTGGCGGAGTTCGATCCTGATCTCATCATACCGGAGAAGAGCCTCTCTCTGTCAGAGGGTGCCATTCTTCCCTGGCGTCGGGTGGTATCCAACTATTATCCCGCTCTGATAAATGGATTATGCAGCACTTATGATATAGATCCGCATGCGCCGGTATCCACCTTTACCGCAGAGCAAAAGCAGGTTCTTTTTTACGGGGGTGATAAACCGGTCAAGGTTACATACCGCAACTTTAAGGGGCGTCGGCGAGACTATGCCATTTACTTTGAAGGCTTGATCAACCGCTTTAACGCTAAATACCGTGATGCTGAGGGTGATGCAGAGCGTGAAGAGCTACAGCGTTATATGACCGTTCGTTCCTGCCAGTCTTGCAACGGGGCTCGATTGAAGCCGGAGAGCTTGGCTGTAACTGTCGGCGGCTTATCGATAGATGAATATTGTCGCCTGTCGGTAGAACAGGCTATAGAGTTCATCGATGGGTTGAAGCTGAGTGAACGTGAGGCATATATCGCCCGGCAGCTCTTAAAAGAGATCCGCAGCCGTCTTCTTTTTCTGGCTGATGTAGGACTTGATTATCTGACTTTGAACAGGGGAGCGGCTACTCTGGCCGGAGGAGAGGCGCAGAGGATACGGCTGGCTACCGAGATAGGGTCCGGTCTGATGGGAGTGCTCTATATTCTGGACGAGCCGACGATAGGGCTGCACCCACGCGATAATGAGAGGCTTATCGGCACGCTTAAGGCGTTGAGAGACCTTGGCAATACCGTTATTCTGGTGGAGCATGACGAGGATACTATAAGAGCCGCCGATTACATTCTTGATATAGGCCCGGGTGCAGGCAAGCATGGCGGCCGGGTGATATCTCAGGGAACGGTGGCGAAAATCTGCCGTGACCCTCAATCGATAACCGGGCGCTATCTGACCGGAAAGGATCGCATCGAGATACCGGTGGAAAGGCGTCAGGCAAACGGGCGCAGTCTGGTAATCAAAGGGGCACGGCAATACAGTCTCAAGGGAATTGATGTGGAAATACCGCTGGGCATGTTTGTCTGTGTTACCGGCGTTTCCGGCTCCGGCAAGAGCACTTTGGTTCATGATGTGCTCTTCAAACGTCTTTATCAGGATATCTACGGCAAGCATGAAGAGCCGGGTGCGCATGACGGACTTACCGGACAGGAATATGTGGATAAGGTAATTAATGTAGACCAGTCTCCTATAGGCAGAACTCCGCGTTCCAACCCGGCCACTTATACCGGGCTCTTCGATCATGTACGACAGATTTTTTCCATGACGACGGAGGCCAGGATGCGGGGCTACAAGCCGGGCCGTTTCAGCTTCAATATTAAGGGCGGCCGGTGTGAGGCGTGCAAGGGCGACGGTATAGTCAAGATAGAGATGCATTTTTTGCCTGATGTCTATGTTCCCTGCGAGGTATGTAAAGGGCGCCGCTATAACCGAGAAACGCTTGAAGTGCATTACAGGGGCAAGAGCATTGCAGATGTGCTGAATATGACGGTGGATGAGGCTTTGGAACATTTTAAAAATATTCCCAGGATAAAGAATAAGCTTACGACTCTGCATGAGGTGGGACTGGGCTATATCAAGCTGGGGCAGCCGGCTACCACACTATCCGGCGGGGAAGCTCAGCGCGTCAAGCTGGCAACCGAGTTATCCAGGCGCAGTACCGGCAATACTCTCTATATACTGGATGAGCCGACTACAGGATTACACTTTGCCGATATCGGAAAACTGCTGGCAATTCTTGACAGGCTGGTGGAAGCAGGGAATACGGTGTTAGTTATAGAGCATAATCTGGATGTGATAAAATGTGCCGATTATCTTATAGATCTGGGGCCGGAGGGGGGAGATCTGGGCGGGCGACTGGTTGCCTGCGGCACGCCTGAGCGTGTAGCGACCTTTCCGAATTCCCATACCGGACGTTTTTTACGGCCGGTGCTGGGGATAGATATGAGGAGGTGAAAGGATGCCGAAACGAATAACTATGCCCGGGGGGCGCAAAGAGAGCGTAATTGCTGAAGTGCTTTCAGTGGGTACAGAACTATTGCTGGGCCAAATTGTGGATACCAATGCTGCTTATATCTCTACAGTTTTGCCTGATTGGGGTATCAGCATCTATAGGCGCACTACGGTGGGCGATAATCTGGAAAGGATAATCGACGCTCTCAGAGAGGCTTTTTCCAGGGCAGATATCGTCATCACTACAGGGGGGCTGGGCCCTACTATGGATGACCTGACCAGGGAAGCTATTGCCGGGCTTTGGGAGCTGGAGATGAAGGAGGATCCACGGATGATCCGTCGGCTGCAAGCCTTCTTTAAAGGCAGGCGGTATCCCATGGCAGAATCGAATCGCAAGCAAGCTCTCTGCCCCGAAGGCGGCATCTTGATCGATAATGCCGTCGGAACAGCCCCCGGCATTTTTATTGAACGTAACGATCGGGCCTTCGTTGCTCTGCCCGGCCCGCCGTTTGAAATGAAGCCTATGCTGTCTCGGGTATATGATCTGCTTTGTCAGAGAGGGTATGCAGGGTATCAGGTGATTCGCTCTCGGGTAATTCACACCTGCGGCATAGGAGAATCATCTCTGGAAGAGAGACTTGATAGCATCATAAGGCACCAGAATAATCCTACCATAGCCCCACTGGCGCATTCCGCCGGTGTGGATTTACGTCTGACGGCTAAAGCCGAAACGGTAGAGGAGGCGGAGGCCATGCTGTCAGAGGTTGAATCCCGTTTGCAGAGAGTTATCGGCGAGGCTGTCTATGGCATGGACCAGGAGAGCCTGGAGGAGGCCGTGGCCCGGCTGTTGCAGAAGCGTGGAATGAAACTGGCTTTGGCAGAGTCCTGTACCGGCGGCCTGGTCTCTCACCTTATCACCAACATTCCGGGTATCTCGGCAAACTTTCCGGGCGGCATTATCTCTTATGCCGATAGTGCTAAAATAGAATTGCTGGGAGTGGATGAGGCGCTGATCCGCAACTATGGTGCGGTAAGTCCGGAATGTGCCGGTGCGATGGCTGCAGGTGCTCGTAAGGTATTCCATGCTGATATAGGATTATCTCTTACAGGAATAGCCGGCCCGGGCGGCGGCACTGAGGAGAAGCCTGTCGGGCTTCTCTACATAGGGCTCTCCACGTCGGACGGCCAGGTTGTTAAGCAGGTACGTTTCGGGGGTGGGCGTGAGGAGAATAAGCTCCGCTTTGCCAGAACGGCCCTGGATATGCTGCGACGGTATTTGCTGGCCGGAGAGCTTTAAAGATGGAGGGCAGGCCGTCAAGGATATTTATTGCTGTGAAACTATCCAGGGATCTCAGGGATAGGCTCGGATATCTGCAATGCCGGCTCTTTGCCGGAAGAACCGATGTCAGAGTTGTTTCTGTTGAAAATCTCCATATTACCTTGCGCTTTCTCGGTGAGGTGGAGAAAGAGCGTATAGGAAACGTAATCTCTGCTTGTGAGCAGACTGCGGCGATCTTCTCTCGTTTCTATATTGATGTGCGAGGTGTGGGATCTTTCCCCGCCGGAAATCCCAGGATACTTTGGGCTGGAATAACCGACGGCAGTGATACTCTGATAGAGATCAATGCCCGGCTGGAATACTTGCTTGGCAAAGAGGGTTTTACACCGGATGAGAAGCCATACCGGCCGCATCTGACTATCGGAAGGGTAAAGCCCTCGCAAGGGATTGCCGATTTAAGAAGATGTATTGCCGCCATGTCCGATATCGAGATAGGCGGGCAATCGGTTGACGGCATATCCCTTATGAGCAGCCGCCTGGGAAGGGAAGCTCCAGTGTATACTGAAATTGCCTGGCGTCCTCTGCTTAATTGAAATATGCCCTGCCAACGGCAACTACCTTGAAAGAGAACAGATGTTTGTTGTATAATGAAATAGCTGGGAGTGCGGCGGGTTGCTTGAGATTGGAGCTCGTTTGCAAGATGGGCCGGGGTAGGTCGTCTGGGTGCGGTTATTCGAGATTTGAGTATGTTTGCAGCTTTAGCTGGATATTTTGAATGGGGAGGAAGAATATGCTGGAAAAGGAAAAAGCTCTGGAGCTGGCAATAGCCCAAGTAGAGAAGAGCTTTGGCAAAGGATCTATTATGCGTCTTGGCGAAGCCGGGGCCAATATGCAGGTGGAAGTGATCCCTACGGGATCGCTCTCGTTGGATATCTGCCTGGGCATAGGCGGTATACCACGGGGAAGGGTAATCGAGATATACGGCCCGGAGGCCTCCGGCAAGACGACGATATCTCTGCATATTATAGCTGAGGCTCAGAAAATAGGAGGAACGGTAGCTTTCATAGATGTAGAACATGCTTTGGATCCTACCTATGCTCGTAATGTAGGGGTCAACATCGATGAATTGATGATCTCACAGCCGGATACGGGAGAACAGGCTCTGGAGATTGCGGAGATACTGGTCAGAAGCGGCGCTATAGATGCCGTGGTTATCGATTCTGTGGCGGCTCTTGTTCCCAGAGCGGAGATAGAGGGTGAGATGGGCGACTCGCATGTCGGCCTTCAGGCAAGGTTGATGTCTCAGGCGCTGCGTAAGCTTACCGGTGCCATCAGTAAATCTAAAACATCAGCCATCTTTATCAATCAGATCAGAGAAAAAATCGGCGTCATGTTCGGCAACCCTGAGACCACTCCCGGAGGCCGGGCTTTGAAGTTTTATTCCTCTGTACGCCTGGAAGTTCGAAAAATGGATACGCTCAAATCCGGAAACGATATAATCGGGACCAGGACCAAGGTGAAAGTAGTCAAGAATAAGGTGGCTCCACCCTTTAAGCAGGCCGAATTCGATATTATTTACGGCAAGGGTATATCGCGAGAAGGGGATATCCTGGATATGGGCGTGGCTTACGATATAGTCGGCAAGACCGGAGCATGGTTCAATTACGGCGAACACCGCTTGGGGCAGGGGCGTGAAAATGCTAAGGGATATTTGTTGGCCAACCCGGAAGTAGCGGCTGAAATAGAAGCCGGGATATTGGAAGCGGCAGGTCTCAAAATTGCTGAGAAAAGTAAGGATGGATGATCCGGTGGCGGCTGCCTATGAAGCTGCTCTGGTGTTGTTGACATATCGTGATCGTAGTTTATGGGAAATAAGGGATAGGCTGAAACGGAAGAGTTATGATGAAGATGTTATCGAGATTGTTATTATCCGTTTGGTCGATGAAGGTTTGCTCGATGACGAACGCTTTGTTCACAGCGCTATCAGAACAGGCATGGGGGCCAGGCCCACGGGTAAGCGCAGGCTCGGCTATGAATTAAAGAAGAAAGGGATAGCTGATGAAATTATAAACGAAGGCATCAGGGAGATGTATTCTGATGATGATGAAGAGGCCTTGGCGATCTCTCTGGCAGAAGCCAGGTGGGAACGCCTGTCAGGCTTGACGGCAGAGAAAAGGCTTCTTCGTTTGACCGGCTATCTCTCCCGGCGAGGCTTCTCATATGAGGCTGTCAAAAGAGCCTTAAGCCATATTCGGCTTAATTTCCTTGACACCCTTGATGAAAATGAAGTACAATAACTTTGCGATTTAATCGCATGTACATTGAGAACCACCTCCTGAAAAAGTATTGAGCGTGGTAGTAATAACCTGCAAAAAGCATGACGCCTTTTTCAGCTAGAGGAAGGGAGGTGAATATGATAAGTATGGTTGTTCAGTGGCTGATAATAGCTATCGCAGCTTTGTTATCAGGGCTGCTTGTTGGTTATTTGATCAGAAAAAGAATTGCAGAAAGCAAGATTAAAACAGCGGAGGTATTGGCTAAGGATATAATTGCCAATGCTGAGCGGGAAGCGGATGCCAAATCTAAGGAAGCGCTTCTCGAGGTGAAGGATGAGCAGCTAAGGCTGCGTAATGAACTTGAAAAAGAGAATCGTGAGCGGCGAATCGAACTGCAAAGAATGGAGCGGCACCTAACGCAGAAAGAGGAGAATCTCGAGCGCCGTCTAAGCACAATGGAGAAAAAAGAGAAGGTGCTGCACCAGCGGGATCAAGAGAATGCCTCCATCAGGGAGAATCTTGAACGTCTTCAGAGCGAAAGTCAGGTTGAGCTTGAAAGGGTTTCAGGGCTTACGCGTGAGGATGCTAAAGATGTTCTTCTGCAGAAGGTGGAGGATGAGATCAGGGATGACGTTGCTAACCTGATCAGGCGTATCGAAGAGGAAGCTAAAGAAAAAGCGGAGAGTAAGGCCAGAGAGATAATTACGGCTGCGGTTCAAAGGTGTGCGGCCGATCAGGTGGTGGAGTCCACTGTTTCGGTTGTGCCGTTGCCCAGTGACGATATGAAGGGCCGGATAATCGGTCGTGAAGGACGTAATATTAGGGCCTTTGAAACCAGTACTGGTGTTGATCTTATCATTGACGATACACCTGAAGCCGTTATTCTGTCCGCTTTTGACCCGGTCAGGCGAGAGATTGCGCGTGTGGCTTTGGAAAAGCTCCTTATTGACGGCCGGATCCATCCGGCACGGATAGAGGAATTGGTGAACAAGGCACGGGCCGAGGTCGATACGCAGATAAAGGAGGAGGGAGAAAGAGCCCTTCTGGAAACCGGTGTTCAGGGCATACACCCGGAACTGGTCAAGCTTTTGGGTCGATTAAGGTTCCGCACCAGCTATGGTCAGAATGTGCTTCAGCATTCAAAAGAGGTGTCCTGGCTGGCAGGGTTGATGGCTGATGAAGTCGGGCTGGATGTTTCGCTTGCCAGGAGAGCGGGTCTTCTGCACGATATAGGTAAAGCGGTAGATCACGAAGTAGAAGGGCCGCATGCGGCTATAGGTGCGGACCTGGCCAGGAGATACAGGGAACCCGATAGAGTAATTCAATCCATAGCAGCTCACCACGGCGAGACAGAGAGCGGGCTGCTGGAAGCTCTTCTGGTGCAGGCCGGGGATGCCGTTTCTTCTGCTCGTCCCGGTGCCAGGCGAGAATCGCTTGAGAATTATATCAAGCGCCTGGAAAAATTGGAAAATGTAGCGGATTCGTTCACGGGCGTGGAAAAATCCTATGCCATACAGGCCGGCAGAGAGGTTCGCATTATGGTCAAACCTAACGATATCGACGATCTGGCGGCAATTAATCTGGCAAAGGATATAGTCAGGCGTATTGAAGATGAGTTGGAGTTCCCCGGACAGATAAAGGTTACTGTAATAAGGGAAATCCGGGCGATAGAGTACGCCAAATAAATTATCATACTATACCTGGCGGCGCTCTGAAGCGTCGCCAGGT